>DASXIR010000137.1:0-4253 GCA_036497895.1 Vicinamibacterales bacterium
GGGAGGTCGACGAGACCTTCCTGAACAAGGGCCTCGGCCGAATCCGAAAATTTCTTGATGATGGTGTCACCAAGGGGAAGGTGACCGCTGCAGTGCGGGACACCACATTAGCGAATCTGTCCGGTGAGACGAGGATGGATACGCTCAAGGACTGCGATCTCGTCATCGAAGCGATTGTCGAGAACCTTGACGAGAAACGCCGCACTTATGCCGCGCTCGAGGCCGTAGTTGGGCCTCAGACGATCATCTTGTCGAACACATCGTCCCTGTGTATCACTGAGCTCGCTGCGGCGACAACGCGGCCCGACCGCTTTGGCGGACTTCATTTCTTCAATCCGGTTCCCCTGATGAAGCTGGTTGAAGTGATTCGGGCCCTGACGACGAGCGACGAAACCTATCAGACTGTGTTTGCGTTCGCGCAGTCGCTCGGCAAGGAGCCGATCACCGCTCCCGACCGGCCCGGCTTCATCGTCAACCGTCTGCTCGTGCCGTACCTGCTCGACGCGATTCGCGCCTACGAAAACGGCCTTGGGACCCTGGAAGACCTGGACAAGGGAATGAAGCTCGGATGCGGGTATCCGATGGGCCCGTTCGCATTACTCGACTTCGTCGGCCTCGATACCACCTACTTCATCGCCAACATCATGTTCGAGGAGTTCCGCGAGTCGGCGTACGCTCCGCCGCCGCTGCTGAAACGGATGGTGTTGGCCGGGCGGCTGGGACGGAAAACTGGACGGGGGTTTTACACTTACGAAAGTCAGAAGTGAGACTTTCGAGGTTCTTCCTTCTTACTTCAAGCTTGCCAGAGCCTGCCGCGCTTTCTCTTTGAACTCCCGATCCTCCGGCGCCCAGTCGGGATTGAGCGGCGCGTCGAGAACGCGCTGGAGTTCGGTGCGCGCCTCCGGCTTGCGGCCACTATCGAGCAACAGTTCGGCGAGGAAGAAGCGCGACGCCGTGCTATCAGCGTTGTAGGTGAGCGATGCGCGGAGGTGGGCTTCGGCTTCTTTGTGGCTGCCGCCGAACAGTGACGGGACCTTGAAATACCAGCGTCCAAGCGCACGGTCTGCTGAACCGTCCTGAAACGCCGGATCGATCCGCAGGACAGTCTCGAGTTCCTCCTTGATCGGTTTTCGATACTTGAGACCCTCGCGCATCCCGAACGACTCGGCCATCGCGCCCATGTTGGCGGCGGTCCAGAAATGCCCTTCAGGGCGGTTCGGCGCCAGGGCCGCGGCTTTCTGTCCGGCGGCGATGCCTTGTTCAAAAAACTGGCGCTTCTCGGATTCGGGGACGTGGCCACCGAGCCAATAATCGGCCCGGGACAGTTTCCACGCCGTATCGAAATCGCGAGGGTTGGCCTCGAGACTTTGGGCCCACGCGCGGGCCGCCTGTCGCGCGCTCGGGAGGTTGGCGCGGTCGGCGTACAGTGCGTCTGGCGACTGCGCAGCCAGAGCCGAGATATAGAATAGGGCCATGCAGGATCTGATCAGGAAGCTGCTCGCGGAACTCGGCGAAGACCCCTCTCGCGAAGGCCTGCGGGATACGCCGAAGCGCGTCGAAAAAGCGTACAAGTTTTTGACCGGCGGCTACGGCGCGGATATCGATCAGGTTCTGAACAACGCGCTGTTCTCGGTCGATTATAGCGAGATGGTGATCGTCAAGGACATCGACTTCTACAGCCTTTGCGAGCATCACCTGCTCCCGTTTTTCGGCAAGTGTCACGTCGCCTACATTCCCAGCAACAAGGTCATCGGCCTCAGCAAGCTTCCTCGACTGGTTGACGTGTTCTCGCGCCGCCTGCAGGTGCAGGAACGTCTGACCAATCAGATCGCCGACACGATTCGCGACAAGATCTCGCCGCTCGGCGTTGCCGTCGTCATCGAGGCGACGCACCTTTGCATGTCGATGCGCGGCGTGCAGAAGCAGAACTCGTTCTGCGTGACCAGCGCGATGCAGGGCGCCTTCCGCGACAGCTCACGGACGCGCATGGAGTTCCTCGAGCTGATTAAGCTGCGCAGCGCTGTGCCCGGCATCCGCGATACGACGTCGGCTGGCCTGGCTTGCGTCGGCGAAGATTGATCACCTTCCTCATCTTCTTTCTCACCTACGTCGTCGTCGCTGTTGGCAGCGCGCCCGGCCTTCGTGTCGATCGCACCGGCGCCGCGATTATCGGCGCCATCCTGATGGTGGTCACCGGTGCGATCAGCTTCGACGATGCGGTGCGCGCGGTCGATTTTCGGACGATCGTGCTGCTGTTCGGCATGATGGTGCTGGTTGCGCATCTGCGTCTCGCCGGCGGCTTCGCGGCATTGGTGCGATGGATCAGCGCGCGGGTCACCAGCCCGGTGCCGCTGCTCGTTGCGCTGGTGGTGACGACCGGCGTGCTGTCGGCGTTGTTCGTAAACGACACGATCTGCCTGGTGTTCACGCCGATCGTCCTCGACATCGCCGAGACCAGACGCCAGCGCCCGATTCCGTACCTGCTGGCGCTCGCCAGCGCATCGAACATCGGCAGCCTTGCGACCATGACCGGGAATCCGCAGAACATGCTGATCGGCACGGTGTCTGGTTTGTCGTTCGGCGCCTTCTCGCGAGCGTTGTCGCCAATCGCTTTGACTGGCCTCGTGCTCGACGCCTTGGTGATCTGGCTGATTTTCCGCCGCGATCTCCATGTTGTGCCCGGCGAAGACGAAGCGCCGCCCCCGGGTATCCCGCCGCACGGACCGCTGCTGGTCAAATCAGTGGTTGTCGCCGCCGGCATGCTCGCCGCTTTTCTGGCAGGCTACGACGCCGCGCTGGTCGCGGCATCGGGCGCCGCGGTGCTGCTGGTCACACGGCGCGTCGCGCCGAGGAAGGTGTACGGATCGATCGACTGGGACCTGTTGATGCTGTTCGCGGGCCTGTTTGTCGTGGTTGGCGCCGCCGAGCGCGCCGGCATCGATCGACGGCTGTTCAGCCTGCTCGCGCCGCTCGGACTGCAGACCATCGCCGGTCTGACGGCCACAGCGGCAATTCTCGGCAACGCGGTCAGCAATGTGCCGGCGGTCATGCTGTTCACGCGAATCGTGCCGCAACTCCCGGATCCGCGGCGTGCGTGGCTGGTGCTGGCGATGGCGAGCACGCTTGCCGGCAACCTGACGATTCTTGGATCGATAGCGAATCTGATCGTGGTCGAGGGCGCCAGGCGCCGGGGCTACTCGATTGGCTTCTGGGAGTACCTGCGTGTCGGCCTGCCGATCACCGTCGCGACGATGGCGTTCGGAGTGTGGTGGCTGTCGCCTTCTTGATCAGACGTGATTCTTGAGCGACTCGGTCTACGAAGCGTTGCGTCTCGGCGCGTCCACTTGCGCAGCCGGGCGGATCCTGACCGGAACTGCGCGGAAGCGCTGAAACGGCAGGTGACAGTCGTGTTTGCGCAGGAAGCTGAGGAAGCGCTTGTAGTCCTCGGACGGCATGTTGAACAGCTGCACGACCAGCCGGTAATTGCCGTTCGTCGTCTCGAGACCCAGCTGAACGATCCGTCTCAGTTCGTTCCGTGTCAGATCGCGCGCCATGAACGCTGGATGCACCGCCGACCAGAACGACTCGCCACCCTTCGACATCCGGCTCAGAAGCTCCTCGGCGACCGGCATCGCCACCGGCTGTGCCGGTTGGGCCGGATCGGCCAGCGTCGCCGAGGCTGCGAAATGGATCACATCGCTCGGAAGATCGCCAGGCTCGACGGTCGGATTCTGTGCCTTCAGCACGATCCGTTCGACGACGTTTCTCAATTCGCGGATGTTGCCCGGCCATCGGTACTCGATCAGCACGTTCATCGCGGCCGGGGACAGTTGCATGACGGTGCTGCGATGGAGCAGACGATACGACTCCAGATAGTGATTCACGAGCAGCGGGATGTCGCCGACGCGCTCGCGCAGTGGGGGAATGCTCAACCGGATCACGTTGAGGCGGAAGTACAGGTCCTCGCGAAAAATGCCTGCGTCGATTTGCGCCTGGAGGTCGCGATTGGTCGCGGTAATGAGCCGCACATTCACCCGCGTATGCGCACGGTCGGCGCCGACGCGTTGAATCTCGCCTGACTCGAGGAAGCGCAGCAGGACCACCTGCATGCGGCTGCTCATCTCGCCGACTTCGTCCAGAAAGACGGTGCCGTTGGGCGCCATCTCCAGCAGGCCGGGCTTGTCGCGATACGCACCGGTGAAACTGCCGCGCACGTGGCCGAACAATTCAGATTCGAGCAGGGAATCCGGGAG
>DASXIR010000138.1:0-11152 GCA_036497895.1 Vicinamibacterales bacterium
GGAGCGCGACGGTCGCCTTGACGGGTTTGCGCGTTGCCGATTAGCATCAGGAGTTTCCTACCGTCATGAAAATCCACGAATATCAAGCTAAAGCCATCCTGGCCCGCCACGGCGTACCCGTGCCGCGCGGCGAGGTCGCATCGAACGCAGTCGAAGCCGGCGAAATCGCGAAGCGGCTCGGCGGCAGCGTCGTCGTCGTCAAGGCGCAGATTCACGCCGGCGGCCGCGGCAAGGGCGGCGGCGTCAAGCTGGCGAAGTCGCCGGCGGATGCCGAGACGCTCGCCAAGGCCATGATCGGCATGACGCTCATCACCCATCAGACTGGACCCGAAGGCCGCATCGTCGGTCGCGTGCTCGTCGAAGAGGGTCTGCAGATGACGCGCGAGCTGTATCTGAGCCTGGTGCTCGACCGGTCATCCGGAAAGTTCGTGATGATGGGCAGCGCGGCCGGCGGCATGGACATCGAGGAGGTCGCGGAGAAGACGCCCGAGAAGATCTTCCGCGTGTCGATCGAGCCGGGCGTCGGCATCGTGCCGTTCGAAGCGCGCCAACTCGGCTTCGCCATCGGCCTCGACGGTCCGCAGGTCAACAAGTTCGTGAAGGTCGCGACGTCGTTGTATGACGCGTTCGTGGCCACCGACGCGTCGCTGCTCGAGATCAATCCGCTGGTGGTGACGCAGGGCGGCGATCTCCTGGCGCTCGACGCCAAGATGAACTTCGACGACAACGCGATGTATCGCCACGCCGACATCAAGGAACTGCGCGATCTGAACGAAGAGGATCCGCTCGAGATCGAGGCCTCGAAGTTCAGCCTGAACTACATCCACCTCGACGGCAACATCGGCTGCATGGTCAACGGCGCCGGGCTCGCGATGGCGACGATGGACATCATCAAGCTGGCGGGCGGGGAGCCGGCGAACTTCCTGGACGTCGGCGGCGGCGCCAACGCCGAACAGATCCGCAACGCCTTCAAGATCCTGATGTCGGACAAGAACGTGAAGGCGGTGTTCATCAACATCTTCGGCGGCATCCTGCGCTGCGACATCCTCGCGCAGGGCGTCATCGCCGCGGTGAAAGAGCTGGGCGTGCCGGTGCCGATCGTCATCCGCATGGAAGGCACCAACGTCGACGAAGGCAAGCGTCTCCTGCGCGAAAGCGGCATGAAACTGACCACCGCCGACAGCATGGACGAGGCCGCGAAAAAAGTTGTGGAGCTGGCGGGTTAATGTCCATTCTCATAGATAAATCGACGCGCCTGATCGTTCAGGGACTCACCGGCCGCGAGGGAACGTTTCACGCCAAGCAGGCAGCGGCCTACGGCACGAACGTCGTCGGCGGCGTGACGCCCGGCAAGGGCGGCACCACGCACGAAGGCTGGCCGATTTTCGACACGGTGCAGGACGCGGTCAAGAAAACCGGCGCCAACGCCTCGGTGATCTTCGTGCCGCCGCCATTCGCGGCCGACGCGGTGATGGAAGCCGCCGACGGCGGTCTCGCGCTCGTGGTCTGTATTACCGAGGGCATCCCGACGCTCGACATGATGCGCGCGATGACGTTCCTCAAGGAGCATCCGGGCACGCGCCTGGTCGGACCGAATTGTCCCGGTCTCATTTCGCCCGGCAAAGCCAAGGCCGGCATCATCCCCGGCAACATCTGTCAGGAAGGCCGCATCGGCATCGTCTCGAAGAGCGGGACGCTGACCTATGAAGCGATCCACCAGCTGACGCGGCTTGGCATGGGGCAGAGCACCTGCATCGGCATCGGCGGCGATCCGTTGATCGGCACGTCGCATATCGACGCGCTGAAGTTGTTTGGCGAGGATCCCGACACTGACGCCGTGATCATGATTGGCGAAATCGGCGGCAACGCCGAAGAAGAGGCCGCCGCCTGGATCAAGGCGAACTTCAAGAAGCCGGTCGTCGGCTTCATCGCGGGTCAGACGGCGCCCCCAGGGCGTCGAATGGGGCACGCCGGCGCGATCATCGCAGGTGGCAAGGGTACGGCCGGCGAGAAGATGGCAGCGCTCGCAGCCGCCGGCGTCAGCGTCGTGAAGAGTCCGGCCGACATGGGCCGCGCCATCAAAGACCTGCTCTAAGTCTGCTATACTGCAAGGGTTGTCCCGCTGCGGCGGAGCTCCGCCGGTTTTCCTTTATCTTCATAAGTCGTAAGGACTTGAGAATGTCACCGACAGATCTTGCGGTTCAAGAACAGCAATCCTCAACTCGTGCCCACCGAATCGTCAACGACTTCAGCATTCAAATCGCCACCGTCAACGGATCGGGCAGCCAGACCGCGAACATGGTCCTGCTTCGATCGATCCTGTTGATGGGTGTCCCGGTCTCCGGCAAGAACATGTTCCCGTCGAACATTGCCGGTTTGCCGACCTGGTACACCATTCGCGCCAGCAAGCAGCACTACATCGCGCGCAAGAAAGAAGTCGACTTCCTCGTCGCGATGAACGCGGAAACCGCCAAGGAAGACGTGATGACGCTCGAGCCTGGCGCCGCCGTCGTCTACGACGAGCCGCTCAAGCTGAACACGTTGCGCACCGATCTCGTGTTTTATCCCGTGCCGTTCGACGTGCTCGTCAAGCCGGTCTGCTCGGACGCCAAGCTCCGGCGTCTCGTCAAGAACATGATCTATCCGGGCATTCTCGCGAAGCTGCTCGGCATCGATCTGGCGCTGATGGACAAGGCGCTGGCCAAGCAGCTCGGCAAGAAAGCGAAGGCCGTCGTCCTCAACAGCGCGGCGTTGAAGGCGGGCTGGGATTATGCCGAAGCGACCTTCACCAAGCAAGACCCGTTCGCCATCGAGCCGATGAACGAAACCGCCGGCAAGATCCTGATCGAAGGCAACGCCGCGGCGGCAATCGGCTGCATGATGGCCGGCGTCACCGTCGTGGCCTGGTATCCGATTACGCCGTCTTCGTCTTTGTGCGAGTCACTCATCGGTTACATGAAGAAGTACCGGGTCGACAAAGAAACCGGCAAGGCGACGTTCGCGGTGGTGCAGGCGGAAGACGAGATTGCCTCACTGGGGATGGTGATTGGCGCGAGTTGGGCGGGGGCACGGTCGATGACCGCGACCGCCGGGCCCGGCATCTCGCTGATGGGCGAGTTCGCCGGCCTGGCGTACTACGCGGAGACTCCTGCGGTCATCTTCGACGTGCAGCGCGTCGGACCGTCCACCGGTCTGCCGACCCGCACCGCGCAGGGGGACCTGATTCAGGCGGCGTTCCTCTCGCACGGCGATACCAAGCACATCATGCTCATCCCGTGCTCGGTCGAGGAATCGTACGCGATGGCCATGGAGGCGTTCGACCTCGCCGAACTCTTCCAGACGCCGGTGTTCGTGATGATGGACCTCGACCTCGGCATGAACAACTGGATGTCCGACGCCTTCACGTATCCGACCGGTCCGATCAACCGTGGCAAGGTACTCACCGCCGCGAAGTTGAAGGAAATCGGCGACTGGGGCCGGTACAAGGACGTGGATGGCGACGGCATTCCATACCGGACGATTCCCGGCGACGGCCTGCCGTCGTACTTCACGCGCGGATCAGGTCACAATTCGAAGGGCCAGTACAGCGAGCGCCCCGACGACTACGTCGAGAACATGGACCGACTCTCGCGCAAGTTCGAGACGGCGCGTGCACACCTGCCGGTCGCGGTGGTGCAGAACAATCCGAAGGCGAAGGTCGGCCTCATCGGCTTCGGCACGTCGCACTTCGCCATCGAAGAGAGCCGCGATCAGCTCCGTGAGGAAACGAAGTTCGAGACCTCGTATCTTCGGCTTCGCGCGTATCCGTTCAACGACCAGCTGGCGGCGTTCATCGACGCCCACGAGCGGGTCTACATCATCGAGCAGAATCGCGACGCCCAGATGCGACAGCTGATGAAGCTCGAACTCACACCCGAACGGCAGGCCAGGCTGCGCAGCGTCCTGCACTACAACGGGCTGCCGATCGACGCCCGCAGCATCACCGACGATGTGCTGGCACAGGAAGGGTTCGAAGTGGCGAAGAAGACGACCGCTCGCGTCAGCGCGGGCTCGGCGGGGGGCGAATAAGTCATGGCGACACCGACACCAATCAAAGTGAACCGCATCGGCCTCGAGCCGGCGATCTACAAAGGCGGCAAGACCACGCTGTGCGCCGGCTGCGGCCACAACGCAATTTCCGAGCGCATCATCGACGCCTTCTACGAGATGGGGATCAACCCGGCGCAGGTGATCAAGCTCTCGGGTATCGGCTGCTCGAGCAAGAGCCCGGCCTATTTCCTCGGCGGCTCGCACGGCTTCAACGCCGTTCACGGCCGAATGCCGTCAGTCGGCACCGGCGCGCTGCTCGCCAACCACAAGCTGATCGCCATCGGCGTCAGCGGCGACGGCGATACCGGCGCCATCGGCATCGGCCAGTTCGTGCACCTGATGCGCCGTAACCTGCCGATCATCTACATCATCGAGGACAACGGCTGCTACGGACTGACCAAGGGCCAGTTCTCGCCGACCGCGGACCTCGGCTCGACGCTCAAGACCGGCGTGGTCAACGACCTGCCGCCGATTGATACCTGCGCGCTGGCCATCGAGCTCGGCGCGACGTTCGTCGGCCGCTCGTTCTCGGGCGACAAGAAGCAGCTGCTCTCGCTACTGAAGGCAGCGCTGTCGCATCGCGGAACGGTCATGCTCGACGTGATCTCGCCGTGTGTCACCTTCAACGACCACGAAGGATCGACGAAGAGCTACGCGTACGCGAAGGATCACGACGATCCGGTCGAGGACGTCACCTTCGTGCCGTTCTTCGAGGACATCGCCGTCGACTACGAGCCGGGCACGTCACAGGAAGTGACGATGCACGACGGATCGAAGCTGTATCTGAAGAAGCTCGAAGAGGAGTACGACGCGACCGACAAGATCAACGCCTTGAAGCGGCTGCACGAGACCGCGCGTCGCGGCGAGTACGCAACCGGCCTGATCTACATCGAGCCGGACCGAGACGACTTCCTCACCCAGCTCAACGTCGTCGACGAGCCGCTCGCCACCCTTCCGCTCGAACGCATCCGACCCGGGAAAGAGGCGCTCGAGGAGATCATGGAAGGACTTCGCTAACACGAATTGGGGGATCTGCGATCGGGTGATCGGCGATTGCCTTCGCCGTCTCACCGGTCGCGGATCCGTCGATCACGTTCCAACCGATCTTTCGAACGTGCAGTCGCGTAGCTGCTTCCGAAGATCGCGACCAGTTGTCTCGCCTCGTTGAGCAACCACGTCAGCTCAGGCCCCTTCGCCAATTCGAGTTCGCCGATCAATTCAAGCCAACCGACCGTCTCGTCAGCTTCCTCGGTGACAATCCCGAGCTTCGCAGTAAATTCTCGATGTGAGCGGCCGCGTCCGGCAGCGCGGTAGTTCATCGTCATCGACGTCGAGGAATCGATTAGCTGGCCTCCGATGCGGCGCGATTCCCAGGAGTTGGAGAGCGCCCTGCAGAATCGAACCGCCCGGACGGCGAACTGCATCGAGATCCTCAAATCCCTAGATAAATCGCCGATGGCCGATCGCCAGATCGCAGATTCTTCACCCCTCCGTCCCGTCCGCGTTTGCCCCTTCGGCGTCCTGCGCCGTCGCCACCGGGTCGTTCGGCAGGCCGTTCTCGTCCACACCTTTGCCGCGGTTGTTCACATTTTGCTCATCGGACGGACGGTCGCCCTCGATGGCGCCCTTGTGGATATCCTGATCGTCGAGTTGCGGCTGCGTGGTGGGGACCATGTGTCCAGCTCCTAAGGGCTGAGCTATCGCCTGCTATAATCGGCGGATATGACCGAACGCACCCTGGCCATCATCAAACCGGACGCCGTGGAGCGGCGTCTTGCGGGCAAGATTACCCAGCGCATCGAGGAAGCGGGATTCCAGATCCGTGCCATGCGTCGCGTCCAGCTGTCGAAACCACAGGCCGAGGGTTTCTACGCCGTCCACTGCGAGCGTCCCTTCTTCGCCAGCCTGACCTCGTTCATGTCGTCCGGACCTGCGATCGTGTTGGTCCTCGAGGCGCCTGATGCCATCAAGAAGTGGCGGACCCTCATGGGTGCAACCGATCCGGCCAAAGCCGACCCGGGCACGATGCGCAAGGAGTTCGCCGAGTCGATCGAGCGCAACGCGACGCATGGATCCGATGCACCGGAAACGGCCGCGTACGAAATCGGCTACTTCTTCGCGGGCGTCGAACTGATCTGAAACGTCGACACCAGGGACGCGTCGTTCGTGTCCGCTGTGTTGAACAGCTGCAATGGGCAAGACCTTCGTCCTCATCGGTCTGGCGATCGCCGCACTCGGGCTGGTGATGATGCTGGGGCTGCCGCTGGGACGATTACCAGGCGACTTTTACGTGAAACGGGGCAGCGTCAGCTTCTATTTCCCGCTGACGACGTCGGTTATCCTGAGCGTGATCCTGTCACTCATTCTGGCATTCTTTCGGCGCTGACCCCCATGGCAATCAAATCGGATCGCTGGATTACGCAGATGGCTCGCGAGCACAAGATGATCGAGCCGTTCGTGGACGGTCAGGTGCGCGACGGTGTCATCTCCTACGGTGTCTCGTCCTACGGCTACGACGTGCGCGTCGGTGACGAGTTCAAGGTTTTCACCAACGTCTACAATACTGTCGTCGATCCGAAGAACTTCAACCCCCAGTCATTCGTCGATATCCGCGCCGACGTCTGCATCATTCCGCCCAACTCGTTCGCGCTCGCCAGCACCATCGAATACTTCCGGATCCCGCGCGACATCCTGACTGTCTGCCTCGGCAAGTCCACCTACGCCCGCTGCGGCATCATCGTCAACGTGACGCCCTTCGAGCCGGAGTGGGAGGGACACGTGACGATCGAGATCTCGAATACGACCCCACTGCCGGCGAAGATCTACGCCAACGAGGGCATCGCGCAGGTGCTGTTTTTTCAGAGCGACGAGGCCTGCCTGCGCTCGTACAAGGACAAGAAGGGCAAGTACCAGGCCCAGCGCGGCGTCACGCTGCCGAAGATCTAGCGCGGCCGTTGCTCACGGCTCACCCGGTATCTGTGGGCGCACCGGTCGCCTCTGGCGCTATTCGCACAACTGATAATCTTGTAATGATTATCAATTTGACTTCTGATCGCCGGGGCGCTGTAATAGCGGTCACAATGTTATTGGTCCCTGTTCCGGTCCTCTTTATACGGCGCCCACGCGCCGGCAGATGAGGGCTTCGACAGAGGACAGACTCAGGCCACCATCCGCAGGAAGGTGGCCTTTTTAGTTTATGCATAAGCGCATTGCATATCAGGGCGAGCCAGGAGCGTTCAGTGAGGCCGCGGCGCGGCGGGTCAGCCCGGACGCCGAACTCGTCCCGTGTCGATCTTTCGAGGAGGTGTTCGAGACGGTCGCGTCCGACTCGACCACCTACGGCATCCTGCCGATCGAAAACTCGATCGGCGGAAGCATTCATCGCAACTACGATCTTCTGGTCGCGCACGAGCTGCCGATCGTCGGCGAGGTAGAGCTCCCCGTGATTCATCACCTGCTGGCGCTGCCGGGCGCGACGCTCGAAGGCCTGCGCCGGGTCTATTCGCATCCGCAGGGATTGGCTCAGTGCGAGCGCTTCCTGCGCACGCTGAAAAACGTCGAGGTGATCGCGACCTACGACACCGCCGGGAGCGCCAAGATGGTCGCCGACTCAGGTCAGACCGATGCCGGCGCGATTGCCTCGGCCCGGGCGGGCGAGGTGTTCGTCCTGGTGTCGCTCGCGGCTTCGGTCCAGGACTTCGACGACAACATCACCCGTTTCCTCATCGTCGGGGCGCTGCCGCTGCACGAGACAGTGGCGGACAAGACCTCCATCGTGTTCTCGCTGCCCAACGAACCTGCCTCGTTGTTCAAGGCGCTCAGCGTGTTCGCGCTTCGCGGCATCGATCTCACCAAGCTCGAGTCACGGCCGATTCAGGGACGTCCCTGGGAGTATCTTTTCTACGTCGATCTGGCGATTGCGCGCGACGAGGTCGCCTGCACGCGCGCCCTCGCGCACCTCGCCGAATTCGCGCCGATGCTGCGGACCCTGGGCACTTACGCGCGCTGGAAGACCCACGAGGGCTGGTTGCCCGATCCGTTCGAGGTGATCTCGTGAAGCTGACGGGGGCGCAGATTCTCTGGGAAGCTTTGGTGCGCGAAGGCGTCACCGACGTGTTCGGGTATCCGGGCGGCGCGATTCTTCCGGCCTACGACGCGATGCTCCAGTACCCGATCCGCCACATCCTGGTGCGGCACGAGCAGGGCGCGACGCACATGGCCGACGGTTACGCGCGCGCCAGCGGCAAGGTCGGCGTGGCGATCGCCACCTCTGGTCCAGGGGCCACCAACATGGTCACCGGCATCGCCACCGCGATGATGGACTCGGTGCCCATGGTGTGCATTACGGGACAGGTCGGCAGTAAGTTGATCGGCTCCGATGCGTTTCAAGAAACCGACATCACCGGCATCACCCTGCCGATCACCAAGCACAACTACCTGGTCACCAGTGCCGGGGATGTGGCGCCGGCCGTTCGCGAAGCGTTTGCGGTTGCGCGCTCGGGACGCCCAGGCCCGGTGCTGGTGGACATCACCAAGGATGCACAGCAGGGCAGTTGCGAAGTGGACTGGGAGGCGGCCGAGCCCCACCTCTCCGAAGCTTTCGACGACGCGCTGCCAGGCGATGGCGATGTGCGGGACGCGATCGAACTGATCAACGCCGCCGAGCGCCCGCTGATTCTTGCGGGTCACGGCGTGATGGTCTCTGGCGCCGAACGTCAGTTGATCGAGCTCGCCGAGCGGGGACAGATTCCCGTGGCGGTGACGCTGCTCGGTATCGGCGGCGTCGCGGCGTCGCACCCGCTCAACCTGGGCATGATGGGCATGCACGGC
This sequence comes from Vicinamibacterales bacterium, assembly GCA_036497895.1. Lineage (GTDB taxonomy): Bacteria > Acidobacteriota > Vicinamibacteria > Vicinamibacterales > CAVVIG01 > CAVQFC01. The sequence goes on from DASXIR010000138.1 coordinate 8,920, forward strand.
GAGGCGTGGGTCAACAATGCGATTCAGGAGGCGGACCTGCTGATCGCGCTCGGCATGCGCTTCGACGACCGGGTCACCGGCAACCTCAAGACGTACGCGCGCAACGCCAAGAAAATCCACGTCGACATCGACCGCGCCGAGCTGAACAAGAACGTGCGGGTCGACGTCGGGATCGCCCGGGACCTGCGAGAGGCACTCGACGAATGGTTGCCGCTGGTCACGCGCGGCGACCGCAGCGCCTGGTTGTCACATATCGATACGCTCAAAGGCGACGCGGCGGTTCGCGACATTCAGAATCTGCCCGACGATGGCCATCTCTATGCCGCGCACGTGATCAACGACCTCTGGCGTCTCACCAACGGCGACGCGGTTGTGGTCACCGACGTCGGCCAGCATCAGATGTGGGAAGCGCAGTACTACAAGCACAATCGACCGCGAACGCTGATCACGTCCGGGGGACTCGGCACGATGGGTTTCGCCCTGCCGGCAGCGATCGGCGCGAAGATCGCCTGTCCCGATGCTGAGGTCTGGGTGGTGGTGGGTGACGGCGGCTTTCAAATGACCTGCGCGGAGCTGGCGACGGTGGTTCAGGAAAACCTCGACATCAACATCGCGATCATCAACAACGGCTTTCTCGGTATGGTCCGGCAGTGGCAGGAGTTCTTTTACGACAAGCGCTACGCCGCGACGCCGATCTCCGGGCCGAACTTCGCCAAGCTGGCTGACGCGTTCGGCATCCCGGCAACTACGGTCACGAGGCGCGCTGACGTCAATGGTGCGGTGGAATCGGCCCGCCGTCAGAAACGCGCGGCGCTGATTGACTTCCAGGTCGAGCAGGAAGACTCGGTTTATCCGATGGTCCCGGCTGGCGCGGATCTCCACAAGATGATCCGCAGGCCATCGCCGATCGTTGAAACTGCGGCGGACTAGAAGCCGAGGGACAGTTACTCATGCTGCATACCTTTGCTGTTTACGTCGACAACAAACCAGGCGTCCTCAATCGCGTCTCGTCGCTCTTCAGACGGCGCGCCTTCAACATCGAATCACTGACGGTCGGTCACACTGAAACGCCCGGCGTCTCGCGCATGACCGTGGTGGTCGATACCGACGAGTACGGCGCACGGCGGCTCGAGGCGCACCTCTACAAGCTGGTGCCGTGCCGACGCGTCGACAACATCACCGCGGCGCCGTCGATCTCGCGCGACCTGGCGCTGATCAAGGTCGCCGCAACCGGCGCGGCGCGGACCGACGTCATGCAGCTGGTGGACGTCTATCGCGCCCGCATCGTCGACGTCAGTCCTGAGTCGCTGGTGATTGAAACCACCGGCACGGAAGACAAGATCGACAGCCTGGTCGAGGTGCTGCGTCCCTACGGCGTGATCGAGCTGGTGCGTACCGGACGCGTGGCGATGGCGCGTGGGACCCTGGCGGCGCGCTGCGCGCGCTCGCGCCCGGCCGCGACGACAGCGGCCGAGATCAGCGGCGACGTCAGCAGCTGTTCAGTCTAAGAACCCAACCAGAGTCAGTTTTTGTGAGGTAGAGCCAGATGGCGACGATGTATTACGACGATTCGGCGGACCTGGCGTTGATTCAGGGGCGCAAGGTCGCGATTATCGGATATGGATCGCAGGGCCACGCGCATGCTTTGAACCTGAAGGACAGCGGCGTCGATGTGCGCGTCGGATTGCCGGCGGCGAGCCGGTCGCGCGCCAAGGCGCAGGCGGCTGGCCTCTCTGTCGGCGAAGTTGGCGAAGTCGCAAAATGGGCCGACGTGGTGATGATCCTGATTCCCGACACGTCGCAGGCGCGTGTGTATCATGACGAGATCGAGCCGAACCTCAAGCCGGGCGACATGGTGATGTTCGCCCACGGCTTCAATATTCGCTTCGGAGCGATCAAGGTCCGGAAAGACGTGGACGTCTCGATGGTCGCGCCTAAGTCGCCGGGACACCGCGTCCGCGAGCTGTACGTCGAAGGCGCCGGGACGCCGGCGCTGTTTGCCATCGAACAGGACGCGACGGGTCATGCGCGCGCGCTGACGCTGTCCTACGCCAAGGGCATCGGCGTCATGCGAGCCGGCGTCATCGAGACAACCTTTACCGAGGAGACGGAAACCGATCTGTTCGGCGAGCAGGCGGTACTCTGCGGCGGCGTCAGCGCCCTGATCAAGGCGGGTTTCGACACGCTGGTCGAGGCCGGATACCAGCCGGAAATCGCCTACTTCGAATGCCTG
>DASXIR010000139.1:0-7387 GCA_036497895.1 Vicinamibacterales bacterium
CTTTGACTTCAACCTCTCGCGCTGCAGCTTCTGCGGACTGTGCGCCGAGGTCTGCCCGACCAAGCCAATCAAGGCCCTCATCATGAGCGAGGACTACGAGCTGGGCACCTATAGCCGCGACACCCAGATCCTCCGGGTGGATCAGATGTACGACGGCGTGCCGATCGAGCAGTACACCCACTGAAAGATTTTTCGCTTCTCGAAAGCCACTCAATAGGCGCATAGTCCTCCGATATAAGGAAACTCCCCGGATCGATTCTTGTAAAAGGGTCGCCCGGTCCGGAGTTCCCCCAGATCGGTTCGTGGAGGGTCAATGCACAGCGCCATTCGTGTCGCCGCCGTTTCGGCCATCGTGGCGGCGGCTTCGCTCGTTATTCGTGCGGACACCACCCCGCCATCCCAGACGTCCGAGATCGAGCTGCAGCTCGGCGACCTGCTCTTCTCCGAGGGCAAATTCGGCGATTCCCTCGACGCCTATCAGTTGGCGCTGAAAGCAGCAGATTCCGGCTCGGTCCGGCGCCCACGGATCGGGGTGATCGCCTCGGCGCTCCGCGTGGCGGAGTTCGATCTGGCGAGGATCGAAGCCGAGAAATTGTACAAGGCGGACCCCAAACAGACACTGTCGATGACGCTGTACGGCGACGCGCTGTGGTCGTCCGGGCTGTTCGACGAGGCTGACGCGGTCTACCGCGACGTACTGGCAGTGCAGCCAGATTCGGCGCGCGGCCGTCACGGTCACGCCAAATCGCTGGCCGCGAGTGGTCAGCTCGATCGGGCGATGAACGAGGCGCAGGCGGCGCTCCAGTTGTCGCCTCGGGATCTCGAGATTCATCACACCGTCGGCACCATTTACGAGCGGATGCACAAGTACGAGGAGGCCGCGGCCGCCTATTCGAACTACGTGAACCTGCTGCCCAACAAGGACCACAGCGAAAAAGCCGATTGGTCACGCGCGGAAATCCGCTTTCTGCGGTCATTCGGGCAGCGGATCCCGTTCGAAACGGATCCAGGAGCGGACGAAGCACTCTACACGGTCGATTTCCGGCTGGTGAACGACAAAGTCGTCGTTCGCGCCAAGGTCAACGACGCCTCAGCGCAGGATTTCGTCGTGGACACCGGGTCGGAGAACACCGTCATCACCCGCACCACGGCCCAGAAGCTCGGTATCACGCCGGTCACTTACACGCTCAGTGCGGGGGTCGGACGCGTCGGGCTGCGCGGCCTGCAGCTGGCGCGGATCGATTCGCTGGAGCTGGGATCGCTGAAGCTCCGCAACGTGCCGTGCCTGATCAAGAATCCACCGCTGCAGGATATTCCGGTCAAGGAGACCGAGGGGCTGTCGCCGCTGGCGCTCGGCTACTCGATGATCATCGACTACAAGACGCACAAGCTGATCTTCGGCAAGCACCTGCCCGACGAGCCTCGCGACTTCGAGCTGCCGATGCGCGTCAATCGGCTCGCCACGGTGCTGGGCACCGTCGACGGCCGTCACACGAATTTTGTCGTGGATACGGGAGGCGAGGTGATTTCGATCAGCTCGGCGACCGCCAGCACGCTGACCAAGCATGACACCGGGCGCCGGATTGCCCTGAAAGTGTACGGCACGTCAGGCTGGGATCCCGACGCGTTCCTGATGCCGGGCGTCGACCTGATGTTCGACGCCATTCCGTACCGCAATTTCCCGGTCGTCGTGCTCAATCTGAACGCGCCGAGCGCGCTGCTCGGGTTTCAGCTCGGTGGCATCGTCGGGCACAAGTTCCTGAGCAAATACCGCGTCGCGATCGACATGGATCGCAGCGTCCTGCGGCTCAAAGCGAGTTCGTAGCGCCGGCCTTCCGCTTCAGCCGTTCGGCCCGCCGTGCGTGAGCCTGCTCGCACACGCGCCGCTCTTCGTCGGTCTCGACGATGAGCGGCGGAACCGGCAGCCGGCCGCCTGCACCATTCACTGATACGAACGTCAGGAAGGCGCGGCTGGTTTGCTGCCGCACTCCCGTCAGGATCTCCTCCGAGTACACGTCCACCTGCACTTCGAGCGAAGTCGTGAACACGCACGTGACCCGCGCCCGCAGGATGATCAGATCGCCGATCTTGATCGAGTTCAGGAACTGGAGGTCGTCCACCGCCGCCGTGACCAGCAGGCTGCGGGTGTGACGATGACAGGCGATCGCGCCGGCCATGTCGATGAGGTGCATGACCGTCCCGCCGAGGATGAACCCCAGCGGGTTGGCGTCATTCGGCAGGACGACGTGAACCGTTTCGGTCGCCGATTCGTCCGCCCGCTTGGGGGGCAGGGTTCTAGAAGTCGTAGCCGATCCACACTGCGAAGCGGGCCTTGCGATACGCGTCGCTGCAGCCGACGCCAGTAACGCTGCAGCCGTTCTGTCCGGCGAACGTGATGTCTTCCCAGGTCTTGTTGAAGGTCGTCCGCCACGCCCAGTCGAAATGAATCGGGAAGCCGAGTGCAAACGTCTCGAGGCCGAGGCCGTATGACGCGCTGCCGTCCATCAGGCGGAAGCCGTTGACGACCTGGGGGTTGCCATAGACCGGCGTTCCGTCGGCGAGCGCACTCTGCGATCGACAGGTCAGGGTCGAGTTGGTGAAGAACTTGTATCCGCCGCCGCTCGAGCAGGAATCGGGAGAGACCTGATTGTTGAACCAGCCGCCGCCGACGTTGGCGAAGAAGACGCCGCGCACACCGCCGACCACGCCGATCGGAGTGAGCGCGGCTTCGATGATCGGGAACCGCAATTCCGCGTTCGCGAAGATGACATTCTGGCCAGTGAACTGCAGGTAGTCGTAGCCGCGCATTTCGGAGTTGCCGCCGAAGTAGATGTAGTTTGGCACTTCCCCCCAGCTCTTGAAACCGCGCAGCCGCATCGCCAGCAGGCCGGTGCCGCCAATGCGGGTGTAATGGCGGGCGTCGAGGTCGACCGTCTGGCGTTCCAGCAACCCCCCAAATCCGGGCGCAACCTCGTAAGCCGCGCGCATCGTGTTGCCGGCGAGCGGCCCGAACTCACGGAACACCGTGGTCTCCGAGACGAACGCCGCGCTGAGCGGCAACAGCGTACCGTTCTGGAAGACCTGCGTCCCGTACTGCTGCTGCTGATATTGCTCGGACGCCGCCTGGAGGGTCGGATCCGAGTACGACTCGCTGATGTGATACAGGCTCCCCGAGACTTCCACGCGGCGATAGCGGCTGAGCGGATAGATGCCGGTCGCCGACCCGCCGACGATGCTGCGGGTGGCGACGGCCTGATCGCGCGGCACCAGGTCGCTGTAGACCGACGCATAGAACTGGCTGCTGGTGCCGTAGTAGAACTGCGTCTGCGAGAATCCCTGCAACACGTACTGGAAGCGCTGTCCGATGTTGAGGTAGGACAGCGCCAGCGTGCGGTACTGAGAGATCGAGGCGGCGAAGAAGTTGACCTGTTTGTCGCCGAGGACATCGCCGAAGCTGATCTGCGTCGCGCCGAAGATGTCGCCGTTGCTGGTCACGCCGACGTTCACCGGCGGCCGGCCCTGGAGGAACATCTTCTCGAACGCCCCTTTCGGGTGCATGTTGTCCTTGACCAGCGTGTGCTGCAGCGGCGCCTGGAAGTCGATCACCGGTCCTGGCGCGCCGAAGTCCGAGGAAACCGCCGTGTGCAGCGGCTCCTTGCGCTCGAGCGTGTGGATGCCGAAATCGCCCTTGTAATACGAGATGAAGGCGATGCGGTTGGTGCTGCCTTCGTTGAGCACCACCGCCGACCAGTTGCCGCCGAGCGCATCGGTGTACTGGCGCAGCTCGTTGGTCTTCAGATCGAGCGTCCAGATGTTGTAGATGTTGCCGTTCTTCGCGACTTCCGGCTCGAGCGGCACCGCCGGATCGGTGGCGGTGGACGAGAACACGATCAGGTCGTTGCTGATGAACTGGGCGGCGGTTTCGTCCTGCGTGCCGAAGGTGATCTGGGTTTTCTTCTTGGTGGCGAGATCCAGCCGGAACAGCTTCTGGTTGCCGCTGATCCGCGCGTTGTAGATGATGAACGTGCCGTCGAGCGAGTAGGTCGGCCCCGAGTCCGCGAACGCGTCGCTGGTCAGATTGGTGATGTTGCTGGTCGCCAGGTCGACCGTGAAGATGTCGCCGACCGCGCCGCGCAACCCCGCGAACACCACGGTCTTGCCGTCCGGCGAAAAGGCCGGCGACTCCGGTTCGTCCACGGTCTTCATCGGCACCCGGACTTCGATCTTCGCCGTCAGCACGTTCTGGATGATCAGCGTGCGCTCTTTCTCGGTGCGGACGAAGTACGCGAGCCGGTCGCCTTTCGGTGACCACGACATCCACGGCATCTCGAAGCGTTCGCCGAGCTGCACGATGTGATCGAAGCCCATGTCCTTGTCGAAGCCGCGGGTCAGATTGCGCACCACCGAGCCATCCTTTGACGACAGCAGGATGATGTCGTATTCGCGGTCGCTGCGATTGACGGTGACCGCGGCGATCAAATCGCCGGATGGAGACGGGGCAATCGACAGCGCCTCGATAAACGCGGTCTTTTCGGGATTTGGAGCGAGGTCGCGGCCGTAATCGGCCGGACGTTCCTTGTCGCGGAACGGCTTGAAGCGTTCCTTGAGGTAGCGTTCGAAGTTCTGGTCGAACTCGTCCTTCTTCATCTTCAGCGCTTCTTCGTAGGCGTCTTCACCGCCGCCGATGACGCTCTTGCGCAGCGCGAACATGAACTGACGGATGCCTTCCTTGCCGAACTTGGCTTCGATGAACTCGAACACCGCGTGGCCGAGGTTGTAAATCAGTCGCGGGTTGTTGCCGGCGTAGCCTTCGAGCTCGCTCATCTTCGGCACGATGTCGGCGACGGCGGCGTCGCGTACCGACATCAGGTCGATCGGGCTCCACTGTCCGCGTTCGTAGTCCGACAGGCCCTCGTTGACCCAGAGCGGCGTGCTGCGGCGAATCAGTCCGGTCGGGATGATGTCGAACTCGAACTGGTGGGTCATCTCGTGGACGATCAGGCCGTAGAGCTGGTCGGGCGGGTCGTCGATCGGCAGCACCATGCGGTGCATCTCCGGCTCGGCGAACGCGCCGACGCCTTCGTCTGCCGCGCCAGGCGCGACGTTCTCCTGCTCGAATTCGCTGTGCGTCTTGAACAGGATGACCGGAATCTTGAACGACAGGTCGTGTTTCAGGTCGGCGCTGATTTGCTGGTACGCGCTCTCGAGATAGCCGGCGACGCGCTCGAGATGTTGTTCCATTGCGGGGTAGTAATAGATTTCGCAATGGTCCGTGGTGTAGACCTGCCACTTGAACGTGTCGTAATGGATGTTGTTCTTGCCGTAGTACGGCACCATCGAGGTCTGGGCGGATGCGACGCTCGCATGAGCGGTTGCGAGTGCCACTAGCAAGACCACAAATACGGACGTCAGCGGCACGCGGCGGCGCATATGCGGTACCTCGGAAAGACGGGACTTGAGACGGGACTGTCAGCGATCTTACTGTGACGCCGAGGTGCCTGCAAACGTTGTGCTCGATTGATACCGGTGCGGATGCCGGCGGTTGTCCTCTGGTGACGCCGCAACCCGACCATTTTGGGCGACAGGGCTATACTGTTCGCCTCCACCGCCGTCTCGTTTGTAACGACGGCGTTCCTCAGGTATGGGCCCGACGCACGCTGAGGTTGGACGCGCAAGGCTGGAATAAATGACGCCCCGCCAGGGTTTACCAGTGGTGTCGCCCGCTTTTGAAAGCGAGGCGCTGGCGTCGCTCGATAGCCTGTATCGAGCGGCCCGGCGGTTGACGCGCGTGCCGGCAGACGCCGAGGACCTGGTGCAGGAAACATATCTGAAGGCGTTCCGCGCCGCCGACCGCTTCGAGCCGGGCACGAACCTGAGGGCGTGGCTGTTCACGATCCTCCACAACACGGCGCGGAACCGCGCCAGGGACCGGGCCCGCGATACGGTCGCGATCGACAGCGAACTGGTCGATCGCGCCGCCGATGCGCCGACGCCGATCGGAAGCGCGGCGGGACGGGGCGAGACCCCGGAGTCCCTGCTGCTGCGCGACACACTCGGGCCCGAGCTGCAGGCGGCCATAGACGACTTGCCGGAGGCGTTCCGTCAGGCGGTCTGGTTACGAGACGTGGAAGAATTTTCCTACGCCGAAATCGCCGAGATGCTGTCTGTGCCCATCGGCACCGTGATGTCACGAATCTCACGCGGCCGCCGACTGCTGTTCGATCAGCTGAATCATTTGCGACCAGTCAATGCCTAACTGTGACCTCATCGATCCGCTGGTGACGCCGTTCGTCGACGAAGCGTTGTCGGACACCGATCGCCGCCTGGTGGAAATCCACCTGCTGCAGTGCCCGCCGTGTCATTCGCGCGTGTCGGCCGAGCGCGCCGTGCATCAGTTGATGCATCGTCAGCGCACCGGGTTGTGCCGCGAGTCGGCGCCCGATTCACTGCGCGCGACGTGCGCGGGCATGGCCCGGGCAGCGGCCGCGCAACCGGAGGAGATTGGTTCGGCCGCGGCGCCGCGGGGCGGGGTCGCCGGCGCGGCGGCGTCCATGTCGTGGCCCTCCTGGCGTGCGCGGTTCACCCCGTACGCGCTCGCCGCGTCGCTCGTGGTTGGCGTCGGCGGCGCGTTCCTGTATCAGGCGACCGACAAGTCGGCGCGGGTGATGGCCGCCGAACTGACGGCGGATCACATGAAGTGCTTCGCGATGAATGGCGTACTCGGCACCCACGACGAAACCGAGGCGGTCGAGAGTTCGATGCTGGCGTCGTTCGACTGGCGCATGCACCTGCCGTCGGAGCCGGCGCGCGCGGGACTCGAGCTGGTCGGCTCGCGGCCCTGCGTCTACGCCGAAGGCAAGATCGCGCACATCATGTATCGCCATCAGGGACACCCGGTGTCGCTCTTCATGTTGCCCAAAAGCCCCCGTACCCAGCAGCTGCTCGAGGTGTTCGGACACGAAGCCGCAGTGTGGTGTGCCGGCGACCGCACGTTCGTCCTGATTGCGCGCGAACCGCGCCAGGATGTCGAACGGCTCGCGGAGTATGTCCGCGCGTCGATGCACTAGCCTCAGACGTTGTCAGGTTCGATATTGCGGCAGGGGATGACGCGCATGAATATTCGATGGGTGATTGCCACGGTCGGTGCGCTGGCGCTCGCGCTGCTGACACTGAACGCGGATCCCGGGTGGCCGTTCCATTTCTCGGAGGCCGGCGCGGCCAACGCGCCGGGCACAACGTCGTGCCCCGCCAACGCCAAGCCGGCCAAGCTCGACTTCACGCTGAAGGACATCGACAACAAGCCGGTCAACCTCGCTGCGCTCAAGGGCAAGGTCGTGCTGCTCGATTTCTGGGCGACCTGGTGCGGCCCGTGCAAGGTCGAGATTCC
>DASXIR010000140.1:0-4568 GCA_036497895.1 Vicinamibacterales bacterium
CGTGGTGATCGTTCCGCCGGTATCGACGCGTCGAACGACATGGTTGCCCGTGTCAGCGATGAACAGGTTGCCGAGCGCGTCGAACGCCAGGCCGCGAGGGTGATTCAGCTGAGCATCGATCGCCGCGCCACCGTCGCCCGAATAACCGAACGCGTTGTACCAGAAGAAGTCGAGAAAGATTGAGCCACTGTTCGGGTCGCCGCCGATGGCGAGAAACGTCCGCGCGGTCGAGCGCGAGATCGCGGCGCCGTTGGCCGTAATCCGAACGACGATGTCCCAGGTTTCATCTGCGGCGAAGAGATCGCCAGTGACCGGGTTGAACGCGAGCGCCGTGGGTGAGGGCAAATCGGTGAAGATGGAAAAGATCCCGAAGATGTTCTTGGGATTGACGTGGCTGACGGACCCGGTCCCGGCGATGGTCGTGATCGCGCCACTCCCGTCGATCTGCCGGATTCGGTGCAGGCTCGGCTCCGAGAAGTACACGTTGCCGCTGGCGTCGACCGCCAGTCCGTTGCGCGCCGGGAACACTGCGCTCTGCGCAGCCGGTGCGCCATCATCGGTCCGTCCGCCGGCGACGCCGGCCAGCAGGATCGGCGAGCCGTTGAGCGGTATCCGGTAGATCGCGCCGGGCCTGTCGGTCGCAAAGTAGGTCGTTCCCGATGCCTGATCGACGGAGATCGCGACCACCTCCGGGCTGCCGACGACGGTGTTCACAACAGCCTGAGCTGAAACCCGCGGCGGGGCGAGGACGAGAACCACAGCGACGATCAGCACGATCCGTTTCATCTTCGCCTCCACCACCACAACGTTTTCTTTACGGCACGACTGGGTCCCCCTGTCCGCGGGTGCGGTATCGTGGGGCGCTTGGAATACGGCCAAGTCCGGTCGACCGGAAGAAATCGTGAAGTCTTCCTAATGCGTGACCTCGGACGTATCGTTCATGGGTGAGTTCGAGGATCTGTACCGAACGCACGTCCAGGCCGTCTTTCGCTTCGCACTCCGCTGCGTCGCGAAGCGGGACCTGGCTGAAGACCTCACGTCCGAGGCGTTTCTCGCGCTCTATCGCAACCTCGATCAGATCGATGCGTCACTGCTGCCTGGCTGGCTGCTCACCGTTGTTCGCAATCGCGCACGCGACCACTGGCGGAAGGAGGTTGTCGAGCGGCGCTACCTCGATGGACTGCCGCCGCACCCGGTGTCGTCGGCAACGCCGCCACTCGAAAGCTGGATCCTGGAGAGCCCGGAGTTGAAGCCGGTTCACCGCACCTGCCTGATGCTTCGATACGTCCACGGCATGACCCGGACAGAAATTGCCGCGAGCACTGGATTGAGCGAGACGCAGGTGAAGGGGTACCTGCAGTACGCGCTGGAGCTTCTTCGAAAGAGTTATAGGAAGACGTCCGAATGAACAGAGCCGATGACTGGGATGACGAGGAGCGGGCAGCGCTCGAGAACGTCCGTGAGGAGCTTGGAGCGATCCGGGATCGTCACCGCGACGATCCGCCCATCGAGTTGTTGCGCGCGTCCCGTGCCGACGCATTGCCCGAGGCGTTGAACGAAGAGGTCAGCAACCACCTCGAGCGGAGCGCGTGGAGTCGCACGCTGGTCGAAGGTGCGGACTCCGTCGATCCGGCACTCGATTCCGCGGCGCAGGCTCGGATGCTCGCGCGCATCCACGCGGATATCGGCACGGCGCCGCGGGGGCGCCGCTGGTTTCAAAGCTGGCTTCTGGCGTCGGCGGTGGCGATGGCCGTGATCGTCCTGGCGGTCGTCATCTTTCGCCGGCCTCAGGCACCGAATCAGACCGCGTCCGTCGCTGTTGCTCCGCAGCCGGCGGCGCAAGTCCCGACACTGCCGCCATCGGTCCCGCCGGCGCCCGGTTTCATCCTGCCGCTGGACAAACCGGACGTGAAGTTCACAGCCCTGGCGCTCGTGCTGAGAGGTTCGGCGGATGGTCCCAAATTTATCGACGCCGTTGCGCCGGGCATCCGCGCTTATCGGTCCGGCGACTATGCAACGGCCGAGCGCGAACTCGCGGCGCTGCAGCCGCAGTATCCGAACTCGGTCGAGGTTCCTTTCTACCTCGGCGTCAGCCGGTTGTTCCTTGGCGACGCCGCGGGCGCCCGTTCAGCGCTCGACGCCGCGCGACGGGTCAGCGACGACTCGTTCGCGCCCGCAATCGATTGGTTCCTGGCGGTGGCCGACGAGCGTGCGGGTCGTCTCTCGGATGCCGGCGCCGCACTTCAACGCGTGTGCGGCGCCACGGGCGAGTACCGTGAAAAAGCATGTGACGCGGCAACCCGGATCGCATCCAGGTAGGCCCGCGTGACTCGCGTGACGCGGTGTCTGTCGGCGTTCCTGTTGGCGGTGGTGGCGGCCGCGCGCCTGCACGGTCAAGGTCCCGCTCCGGACGACCGGCTCGCCGCGCTCCTGGCTGAGGGCCAGAAGTTTTACAACACCAGCACGTGGGACGCAGCCAATGCGAAGTTCAACGCGCTCGTCGAGCTTGCTCGCGATCGCCACGACGAACTCTGGGAGGCGCGAGGGCTGTCCGGTCTCGGCGGTGTCGCTCACGCACGATCCAGATTCGACGATGCACGGCGACTGTTGTCGCAATCGCTCGAGACCTTCGAGCGACTGCAATCCCTGGCCGATGTCGCACGCGTCGAACGGATGCTCGGAGACGGCGCCTATGTCGCCGGCGATCTCCACGGCGCGAGAACGTGGTACGAAAAGTCCGCGGCCGCCGCCGAACGGTCGGGTGACGAAGCCAACCGGATCGGGACCGCCCGGTCATTGATTCGTCTCGACGACGCCGAAGGCCTGGCCACGGCCATAGACGCCATAGCCAAGCTCTCAGCGGATGCGAAGAAGCTGGGCAACACCGGCCTCGAAGCGGCCATCCTGCATCAGTGGTCGGACATGCTTTTCACGAGGGGCAACTACGAGGCAGCGATCGAAAAGCTCAACGTCGTGGCGCAGCTGTACGAGTCGAACGGACGGATGGAGGATCTGTCCACCGTTTACAACAGTCTGGGCCGGCTGTTTCGTATCCACGGACAACCACGAGCCGCGCTGGAGACGCAGCAAAAAGCGCTTGCCATTCAGGAACAGCTCGACGCGCCATACGGGCACGTCCAGAGCCTGAACGCCGTCGCCGTCAGTTATCAGGCGCTGGGCGACGCCGCGAAGGCTCGCGATTATTACGAGAGGGCGATCGCCCTGGCCAGCCGCGTCGGATTGAAGGCGTGGCTCCCGCTGATCCGCGGCAATCTCGGCCACCTGCTGGTCGAAACCGACGACGTCGCTGGAGGACGGGCGATGATCGAAGCGGCGATTCCCGACGACCTGCCGATGCGCCAGTCGATGCGGCAGATCGAGCTCGCCATCGCTGATTTGAAACTCGCTCGCATCGATCTGGCGCATGAGGAAGCGGAACGAGCGATGGCAAGCTGCCCCTCGGGCGAACGGATTGATTGCTTGTATGCCCGTTTGATGCGAGCGCGTGTGCAGCTGGCTGAAGGGAATCTGCAGGGCGCGCTCGCCGATCAACGGGCAGCCGTGGCGGTGCTCGAAGGCATGCAGTCCACGCTCGGGGCATCGGACTTCCTCAAGCAGGGCTTCGCAGCATGGTGGGTGCGCACCTATTCGGTCGCGATCGACCTGGAAGTGCGTCAGGACGACTGGCGCACGGCGCTCGAGACCGCCGAGCTCGCTCGCGCCCGAGCCTTCGTCGATCTGATTGCTTCGCGACAGAGCACCACCCACAACGTCGATGCCACGAGCGGTTTGACGTGGCGAGGCGCCGCCGCGGGACCGATAACCGTACGGAGCGATTCGAGCGCGCTCCCCTCAACCGTGGCCGAGCTGACGGCGCAGGCTGCACGTCTGCGCACGACGCTGCTCGAGTACTGGCAGGGCGAGAACGACCTGTACGTCTGGGTGGTGGCGCCAGACGGCACGATCAGCGGCGCCCGCACGCTGGTGACGGCGACGCGAATCGAACAGCTGGTCCGATCGGTCGGCGGCCCGATGCCGTTGACCGAGCGATCGAAGGACTGGAGAGCGCTCTACGATCTTCTGATCAAGCCGATCGCTGCGCATTTGCCGTCGCGTCCGGGGGCGAGGCTGACCATCGTACCGCACGGTCCGCTGATGCAGCTGCCGTTCGCGGCCCTTCGCGACCGCCGCGGCCGCTACCTCGTCGAACGCTTCACGATTGCGACCGTTCCCTCCGTCGCGATGCTCCGCTACACCAGCGCTCAACGGGCGACCGAGACTCGCTCGGGGTCAATCCTGCTCGTCGCCGATCCCTCGTCCATGCCGGTGATCGCCGGCGAACCGCGACTGCCTCGTCTGCCAGGCGCGGTCGAGGAAACCCGCGCGATCGCGCACCTCATGCCGGCGTCGCGCACGACCTGGCTCGCCGCGGCCAACGCCTCCGAGCCGCGTGTGCTCGAGGCGGCGCCGCACAAGAGTGTGATTCATTTCGCCACCCACGCCATCGTCCGCGATGTCGATCCGTGGTCGTCGTTTCTGGCGCTCGGCGTCCCCGCCAACGGTGCGAC
>DASXIR010000141.1:0-15980 GCA_036497895.1 Vicinamibacterales bacterium
ACGTTCGAAGCCAGCGACGGCACCGGCATGCCGCTCGCCGAGCGGATGATTCTCGCGCTCGAGGCCGGCTACGCCAAAGGCGGAGACAAGCGCTGGGGCAATCTGCAATCAGCGGCGATCAAGATCGCCGATCCCAACGACCCGGGCCGCGGCGGCGATTTCATCAGCGTCGCAATCGAGGTCGGCGAAAACCCCGAACCGGTCGCAGAACTGAAGCGGATCTACCTCACGACCGGACGCCACCTGGGCTACCGCAGTTTCTCCCGCGTCGAGGGCGCGGACGTCATCGAGCTGAAGCGCAGTCTCCACACGCTGGGATATTGGCGGCCGGCATTGTCCGCGTTTCCCGAGGCGCCCGCAGCCGCCACGACCGAACAGCTCCGTCAGCTCCGCGAGAAGAACCGCGGCGAATACGACCGGTTGACGGCGGACGCCAGAAAAGCGGCGGCGGAGTACACCCGCGAGTACTCGGAATACGATGCGGAAACGATGACCGCTGTCGACAAGTTCCGCACCGATCACGGCCTCGACTATCAGGGCGACGCGGTCGGCCTGGTCGATGCCCGGCTGGTTGATGCGCTGCGCAAGGCGATCATCGAGAAGACCAAATCCGGCCGGCGCGACTGATCACCGCAACGCCCAGGCCAGGAATCGCTCGGTGTAGTACAGCGCGATTTGCGCGCTTGGACCGTTCTCGACCGAGTCGAACGAATGCTCCGCCCACGGAATCTCGAGCAACGCTGAGGTCGTTCCGTTGGCCAGCTGACGATCGTGAAGCAGGCGCCCCCACCGCGGAGCGATGACGTGATCGCGCCCGCCGTTGATGATGAGCGTCGGCGGCTGCCTGGCGCCGACATAGGAAATCGGCGAAGCGTCACGATAGTTCGCAGGAACGGAATCGGGTGTGCCGCCGAGGAATGCTTCCTCGAGCGCTCGCACGCCCATCGGATCCGGTGACGGTGGCTCCCGGTACCCGCCCGCCAGATCGACCGGACCGTAGAAGCTCACGACTGCCCGAACGGCCTGTGGTTGCGGGCCAAACGCCGCCAGCATCGCGAGATGCGCGCCTGCCGATCGACCGACGACTGCCAGACGCGACATATCCGCCTGATAGTCGTCTGCGTGTCGGCGAATCCAGTCGAATGCGTTTCGCACATCGTCGATCTGCGCCGGCCATTGCCAGCGCGGCGCCAGCCGGTACTCGATCGAAAACACGACATAGCCGCGCGCCGCGAAATAGCGCGCGAACCAGTCCTGCTCGCTGGCGTCACCATGTTGCCAGGAACCGCCGTGAATCTGCACGATGGCCGGAAATCGACCCTGCGATCGCGGACGATGGATCGTCGCGGTGAGCGGTTGTCCCTTCGGTGATGCGACGGGTATCCCGCGAACCACCGTGGCGTCGCCCCACTCGATCGGACGAAACAGCTCGGAGACGACGATCGGACGCGGCCGCATGCGCTCGAGCGACGTTGTGGCGACGTCATTGAGGAAACCGTCGCCAAGCGCACGGGCCATCTCGAGATCGAAGCGCCGGAGCGCAAACGGTGCGCGCGCCAGCGGAATCGACGAGATCAGGGCGGCGCAGCCGGCGATCGCGAACGCCGCGCGCGACGGTCGTGACCGCCCGCGCGCCAGCACGCAGATGAGAACGCTACAGAGACAGAGCCAGGGGCTGTACTCGGTGCCGCCGACGGCGAGCATCAGCAGCGGGTAGTTCCAGGCGGGAACGACAATCCAGAGGCTGAGGAACAGGACAACAGACGCGGCGGCGAGGACCAGCCAGGACAGAATCACGACTGCCCGGCATGTTACCCCGCCGCCCCGGAATCAGCGCGGCTGCATCAGCGAGGCCAGCAGCTCGTCGAGCCGGGTGTACCCTTCGGCCATACCTTTGTCGACGCCGCTGTTCACGTGTCCATCCCGATTCTCCACGGTCTTGTGCACCGTCGTCGTCGTGATGGTGGTCTGGCCGTTCGCTTCCATCAGCTCGAGCGTCTCGAGCGCTTCGGCGTCGGGCATCGGTTCGAAGATGAACGTGCGGACCACACGAGAGGGCGGCGTGACCTCCCGGAATTCTCCGCTGAACGCCACCTCTCCGTTCGGCGTCTGAAAGACCTGCCGGTAGCGGCCGCCCACCCGCAAGTCGGTTTCGCAGCTGACCATGGTCAGACTGCGCGGACCGATCCAGCGTTTCAGATGCTCGCACTTCGTGAAGCATTCGAACACCAGGCTGCGCGGGGCGTCGACGACGCGCCGCGTGGAGAAGCTGGTCTTACCGGGTTCCGCGATGATTTCGAGTTTTTTTTCTGACACTCTTTTTCTCCTTGGCCTGCAGCTCCTGCAGGTAGTCGTCGAGGCGGTCGTAGCTGGCTTCCCAGAACTGGCGGTAGGTGCCGAGCCAGTCGGACGCCTGTTTCAGGCGGCCGGGTTCGAGGCGGCAGGGACGCCGTTGTGCGTCCCGTCCCCGCTCGATCAGACCGGCACGCTCGAGCACCTTCAGGTGTTTCGAGATAGCCGGCTGGCTCATGTCGAACGGCTCGGCAATTTCGAGCACCGACGCATCACCGCGCGAGAGCCGGGCAAGGATGGCCCGCCGGGTCGGGTCGGCGAGGGCGCCGAAGGTGGCGGTCAGGTCGTGTTCAGCAGGCACGGGCGACGTCATGCATAACCTCTTGTATCTATAACCATACGGTAATGTACTAACGCGTGGCTGTCAACTCGAGATTTCGAGGCAACGTGTTTTGGGGACCGCGCGGGCTAGAATCGCGCCAGGAGTCATCTGATGCATCATTCGAGACTGGTCCTGGGATCCGCGCTCGCGCTCGTGTTCGCCGGCAGCGCGGCCATCGCGACGCGCGCGCAGACGAAGGCGCCGCTGCGGTTCATGGTGTCGTTTCCCGCCGCCCGCAGCCCCCAGCCGCTCGATGGACGGGTGCTGTTGTTCATTTCGGACATCGGCACCAGCGAGCCGCGCAACCAGAGCGACCAATACCGCGCCAACAGCACGCGGCCGATTTTCGGCGTTGACGTCGACGGACTGAAGCCTGACGAAGCGGTCACCATCGACGATCGGATCGTCGGCTGGCCGCTGCGGAGCGTCAGCGACATGCCGCCCGGCGACTACTTCGTCCAGGCCCTGCTCAACCGCTACGAGACTTTTCACCGCGGCGACGGTCACATCGTCAAGATGCCGATGGACCAGGGCGAAGGCCAGCACTGGGCGACCAAGCCGGGGAACTTCTACAGCACGCCGCTGAAGGTGCACGTCGATCCGGTGCGTGGCGGCGACATCGTGATTTCCATGGATCAGGAAGTCCCGCCGATTCCGCCGAACATCGATACGGCGCAGGTGAAATATCTACGCGTGCAGAACGAGCGTCTCACGAAATTCTGGGGCCGGCCGATGTTCCTCGGCGCCATCGTGCTGTTGCCGCAAGGCTGGGACACGCACCCGAACGCTCACTATCCCGTGCTCGTGCACCACGGGCACTTTCCGCCGAACATGGCCAGTGATGGCTGGCGCGAGACGCCGCCGGACGCGGATGCGACCGGGACGGTGCGCGAAGCCCAGGCCGCCGCGTATCAGTTCTACACGGACTGGAACGGCCCGAAGTTTCCGCGCATGATCCACGTCCTCGTGCAACATCCGACGCCGTATTTCGACGACTCCTATGCGGTGAATACGGCGAACAACGGTCCCTACGGCGACGCCATCACGCTGGATCTGATTCCGATGATCGAAAAGCAGTTCCGCGGCATCGGTCAGGGTTGGGCGCGGACGCTCACCGGCGGATCGACCGGCGGCTGGGAAGCGCTCGGAGTACAGGTGATGTACCCGGACGATTACAACGGCTCGTGGGCCCTCTGTCCGGATCCGATCGATTTCCGCTCGTATCGCTCGGTCAACATCTACGACGAGCACAACGCGTATTACTACGAGGACAACCCGTTCAAGCGCACGCCGAAGCCCGGCTACCGCGACTATCGCGATCACCTCTACTCGACCTTCGAGGATCGTAACCTCGTGGAACTGGCGCTCGGCACCCACGGACGCTCAGCCGGACAGCACGACGCCTGGGCATCCGTCTTCGGTCCGGTCGGCGATGACGGCTACTACAAACCGCTATACGACAAGATCACCGGCGCGATTGATCCGGATGTGGCGCTCTACTGGCGGGACCACTACGACCTGCGTTACATCATGCAGCGCGACTGGGCGACGCTTGGACCGAAGCTGCGCGGCAAGATTCACATCACCAGCGGCACGATGGACAACGGTTATCTGAACAACGCCGTTTATCAGATGGAAGAGTTCCTCTCGCACGCCAAGCCGTCGCCGGAGTACGAGATCACCTACGGCGAGCGCCGCGAGCATTGCTTCACCGGCGACACCGAGACACCGAATGCCGTCGGCAACCGCACCGTCCATCAACGCTACATGCCGGCGATGGCGCAGTGGATGATCCGATCGGCTCCGGCCGGAGCGGACACGAAGAGCTGGCGCTACTGACGACGGTTTTGTCGCGACGCCGGCGAAATCTGTAAGTCGCGGACTGCGACTGGCGCGCGTTTGTGCCGTGTCTCGCGCGCGGGACATGGCTTCGTCCTTGCGCCAGACAGATTCGTGCTCGCGACGCTGTTGCTCGAACCGGTCAAGGCGATCCTCCTCGCCGCACTGGTCTTCGTGCCGTTCGAGCGCCTGGCCAGCGAACGATCCGGACAGCGCGTGTTTCGCACCGGCTGGGCGATGGACGCGCTCACCGGCGTCCTGAACGGACTCCTGGTCTACCTCGCGCTCCTCTTCATCCTCGGACGCCTCGACAGCGCCGCCGCGCACGGCGTACCGCTGTTGCGGGCGTGGGTGGCCGCGCGGCCGACATGGGCGCAGGCACTATTGGCGATTGCCTTGGGCGACCTCGGCATCTACACCATTCATCGCCTGTCGCACACGCTGCCCTGGCTCTGGCGTTTTCACGCGGTCCACCATTCCGCCGAAGAAATGGACTGGCTGGTCGCCGTGCGTACGCATCCGTTGGATTTGCTGCTGTTTCGGCTGGCCTCGATCGCGCCGCTGGTCGTGCTCAACGTCACGCCTGCGGCGAGCGCGGTCTTCGTTGCGGTGTTCGCGTGGCAGTCATGGCTCGCACACGCCAACGTGCGGCTGTCGTTCGGTCCGCTGCGATGGGTGCTGGTCTCGCCGGAGTTTCACCACTGGCATCATGCAGCTGATCGAGAGGCACACGACCACAACTACGCCAATGTGTTTGCCTGCTGGGACGTGTTGTTCCGGACCGTCCATCTGCCGGCGGGCCGGCGTCCGCTGCTCTACGGCATCGACGAACCCGTTCCGGGCGGCTGGCTCGGACGGCTTACCCATCCCTTTCACCGCTCCAGCCCGGCTGAGGCTGAACACGCCGGCAACTGACAGATTCAGGCTTTGCGGCCGTACAACGCGGCGATCAACCCGCCGGCCAGCTCCGCCAGCACGATCAACGTCAACAGCGCGAAGGTCCAATCCCGGTCGGTGACGTATTCGGCAATCGAGACGCAGACGCGCGCGACCGGCGTCACCAGCAGCGCGATGATGCCGATATGCAGAAACAGCGTCGATGCCGCCGCGCCAGTCAAAGACAACAGCAGTCCCAGCGCCAGCGAGATCGTGCTGGTGGCCACTCCAACGCGCAATACGTAGCCGATGATGCGCTCGAGCCGCGACAAGTTGGTGACGCTCACCGCAGCGCCCTCGCGAACATCAGGACCGACACCACGATCAGGACGCCCGCCATCATCATCTTCAGCCACTTCGTCGAGGCGCGCGCACCGAAGTGCATGCCGGCCGACGAACCAAGCTGGACGCCGAGCACCGCCGCCGCAGCGAGGACCGGAATCAGTTGACCATGGCCGTAGTAGATGATTGCCCCGGTGGTGGCGGTGACGCCGATCATGAACGCGCTGGTCGCCGCCGCCGCACGCATGGGAATGCCGCACCATGAGTTGAGAATCGGCACCTTGATCACGCCGCCGCCAACGCCCAGCAGCGACGACACGTTGCCGGCGATGAACGACGCAAACAGCGCCACCGGCATGCGCTTCACCCGATAGGTGACCATGCAGCCGCTCTCGGCATCGTGAAAGCGTCCACCGAGCATGCCCGGATCGATTGACGGATCGAGCAGCACGTTCCTGCGCCCCAGCCGACTGAGCATGATGACCGCAACGACTGCAGCCATCACCCCGAACATCAGCTGCAGGGTCGTCTGCGGCAGCACTTGCGCGGTGACGCCGCCGAGCAGGCTGCCGGCCGCGGTCGCGACCTCGAGGACCATGCCGAGCCGCATGTTGATCAGCTGTTTGCCGGTTCGACCGGCAGACACCGAGCTGGACGTGGCGATCACGGTGGCCAGGCTGATCGCCGCCGCCGCCTGCAGCGGAAAGTTGAGTCCCAGATTCAGGAACGGGACGAGAAAGATGCCGCCGCCGATGCCAAGCAGCGCGCCGAGGCTGCCGGCGATCGCGCCGGCAGTGAAGATGATCAGCGTGAGGAGCGGGGTGACAACGGGCATCAATGCGATGCCATGACGCGGCGTCGGGTCATGGCTTGATCACGCCGATGTTGGCGATGGTGTCGCCCTTTTTCAGCGACGGCAGCGCCCGCACGAACAGGATGACGCCGGTGTCGGGAGCGGTGATCTCGGAGACTTGTCGACCCAGATAATCCTTGACCACGCCGATGCGGTTGCCCTTGGTGACGTGCGCGTCGCGAGCGACCTCCGGATAGAACGTGCCCACCTGATCGGCCGAGACGGTCACCACGTTCTCGATCCACACCGGCTTCGCCACCGGCACAACCGCCTGACTGGTCATCTTGAGAAATCCCATCACCTTGAGCACGCCGTCGGTGAGCATCGTCACGTCGTTCATGTCCACCGGACCGGATCTGCCGGCTTCGGCGGTGAACGAAGCCTTGCCGCGGGTGGTCGCGGTGTTCTCGAGATACCGCGACGCCTTTGGATCCTTCGGCCGATCCGAGATGATGATGTGGTCGAGGCCGAACGCGAGAATCATCTCGCGCGAAAGTGCATCCTGCCTGGCGTTTCCCGTCACGGTCCAGTAACTGTACGGCCGCAGATTCTCGTCGAGATCGCCGCCGTGCAGGTCGATCAGGTGGTCGCATTGATCGACGACTTCTTTCGTGATCACGAACGACGCCCGATCGGTCTGGGTCCCGCTCATGTCGCCGGGATAACGGCTGTTCATGCTCTTGTTGTCGTTCGGGTTGACATGCGGAGTGAGCCTCTCGAACGACGGCACGTTGACGATGGGAACGAGGATCAGCGTGCCGGCCAGGCGGTCCATGTCGAATTTATGTTCGACCAGTTGTTGCACCGCGAGAATCGACGCGTACTCGGTGCCGTGCGCGCCGGACATGACGGCGAGCACCGGACCCGGACGCGCGCCGTGGATCACCGCGACCGGGATGTCGTAGCCTGGGTCGACTCCAGCCGGAACCGTGATGACGCCATAAGCCTTCTGTCCCCGCGCCGCTTTCGCCGTGCCAACGGTAAAGGTCGGATGCGCATCCTGCTGCACCGCACCATTGTCATCGCCGCCCCTGTAGTGTCCGGCGTCAGCCGGACCCGTTGCGGCCGGACCCGATGCAGCCGGACCCGCTATGATCAGAAACCCGAGCGCCGCGGCGAAGGTCAGTGTCTTCATGCGGGAAACTTTACAACGGTTTCCACGGCTGCATATAGTTAGCGTTTGGTCTAACGTGAAAACACACCTTCTCTACATCAACGGAGAATTCGTCGCGCCGTCGGCGGCAGCGACCGTTGACGTCATCGATCCGTCCACCACCGACGTCATTGCCCGGGTGCCGGATGCCAACGCGGCCGACGTGGACCGGGCGGTCAAAGCTGCGCGTGCAGCCTTCGACGAGGGTGCATGGAAAGACGCCACGGCGCAGGATCGCGGACGGGTGCTGTTCAAGCTCGCCGAAATCGTCAGGGCGCGTACAGACGAGCTGGCACTGCTGGAATCGCAGAACACCGGCAAACCCATCGTCGAAGCGGAATTTGATATCGCCGACGTGGCCACCTGCTTCGAATACTACGGCGGGCTGGCGACGAAGATTCACGGAGAGGTGATTCCGGTCCCGGACAACGCCATGAGCCTGGCCCTGCGCGAGCCGATGGGCGTGGCCGGACAGATCATCCCGTGGAACTACCCGCTGTTGATGGCGGCCTGGAAGCTGGCGCCTGCGATCTGCGCCGGCTGCACGACGGTGCTGAAGCCGGCGGAACAAACGCCGCTGACGGTCCTCGAACTCGCGTCCAGCTTCGAGGAAGCCGGCCTCCCGCCCGGCGTCGTGAACATCGTCACCGGCGAAGGTCCGACCGGGGCCGCGATCGTCGAGCACGCGGACGTCGACAAGATCGCGTTCACCGGCAGTGCGGAGGTCGGCAAGTCGATCATGCGCGCCGCCGCCGCGACGCTGAAGAAGGTCTCGCTCGAGCTCGGCGGCAAGTCGCCCAACATTTTTTTCGCCGACGCCGACTTCGAGGTGGCGGTTGAAGGTGCGCTCTTCGGCGTCTTCTTCAATCAGGGCGAGGTCTGCTCGGCCGGCAGCCGGATCCTGGTGCAGCGGTCGATCTACAAGCGGTTCCTCGACGCCATGGTCGAGAAGGCGAAGGCAATCACGGTCGGACCGCCGCTCGATCGCGAGACGAAAATGGGCGCGCTCGTCAGCCGGGAACAATTCGACCGCGTGCGGATGTATCAGGAATTGGGCAAGAAGGAAGCGAAGGTCGCAACCGGCGGTGGCACGGCGGCAGTCGCATCACTCGGGCGCGGTTACTTCGTGCAACCGACGATCTTTTACGACGTCGATAATTCCGCGCGGATCGCACGCGAAGAGATCTTCGGGCCGGTGGCGAGCGTCATACCCTTCGACGACGAGGCGGAGGCGGTCCGAATCGCGAACGACACGTTTTACGGACTCGCCGCCGCGGTGTGGACCCGCGACATCTTCCGCGCCATGCGCGTGGTCAAGAACCTGCGGGCCGGCATCGTCTGGGTGAACCACATGCAGCCGACCTACGTCGAAGCGCCATGGGGCGGCTACAAACAGAGCGGCATCGGCCGCGAACTCGGGAAATGGGGCGTCGAGGAGTACCTCAACGTCAAGCAGGTCTACATCAATCTTTCTGAACAACCCATCGGTTGGTATTGAGGAGCACACACATGACTTACTACGGCGGCAAGGAACTGGCAGAAGCGTTTCGCACGGTGCGCAACAACACGATTCAAATCGCGGAAGACATTCCGGAGAGCAAGTACGACTTCAAGCCGTCGTCAGACACCAGCTCGATCGGCGAGACGCTGAAACACATCGCGGTCAGCACCAGCTTCCAGGGAGACCTTCACGGCAAGAAAGTCACCGATATGAAGACCCTCAACTTCGGGGAAATCATGGAGGGCTTCAAGGCGGAACAGGCCAAGATGACGACCAAGGCGGAAATCATCGCCACGTTGAAGGCAAAAGGTGACGCCTTCGCATCCTTCCTCGAGGGACTGCCGGAATCGTTCCTGGCCGAACAGGTGACGATGCCGCCGGGCGCGACGCCGGCGACCAAGAGCCGCTTCGAAATGCTGTTGTCGGCGAAGGAGCACGAAATGCACCATCGCGGCCAGTTGATGACAATGGAACGGATGAACGGCATCGTGCCGCACATCACGCGCGCAGCGCAGGAACGTCAGGCCCGCATGATGGCCGCCGCCCAGACCGCCAAAGCCTGAGATGGCCGCTGCGACGCCGCGATTCAGCGCCGACACGCTCAAGTTCCTGCGCTCGTTGAAGCGCAACAACCGGCGTGAATGGTTCAACGCGCATCGCGACGACTACGAAGCGCACGTTCGCCAGCCGATGATCGCGATTATCGAACGGCTGGCGGACGATCTGCGCGCATTCGCGCCCGAGCACATCGCCAGCCCGAAGCTGTCGATGTTCCGGATTTATCGCGACACCCGGTTTTCCGAAAACAAGACACCCTACAAGACCCACGTCGCGGCCAGGTTCCCGACCCGTGGCTTGTTGAAGAATGAAGGCGGCGGCCTGTACTTCTCGGTCTCTCCGGAAGAATTCTGGATTGGCGGCGGCGTGTACAGTCCGCAGCCGCCGCAGCTGCTCGGCATTCGCCGGCACATTTCGGGTCACCTCAAACAGTTCCGCGCCATCGCCGAGTCGCCACGGTTCAAGAAGACGTTCGGCGGGTTGCAGGGCGAGCGCCTGCAGCGCGTGCCGCGCGGCTTCGCGAAGGACGATCCGGCGGCCGAATACCTGAAGATGAAACAGCTCTACGCCGGCGCCGAACATCCGCCGGCGATGGCGACCGGACCGACGTTCTATCCGACGCTGCTGAACACCTTCCGGGAGGCCGTACCGCTGATCCGCTTTCTCAACGCGCCGGCTCTCAAAGGATGATGTGCCGATACTCGCGTCATGAGCGAACCGGACGAACTGGACGCGCTCGTCACCGAACTGAACGCCGGCGCGCCGAGGACCAGTGGCGCCGATGCGCAGACCGCGCGGTTGCGTCTCTGGCTCGAACAGGTCGTCGCGCGGTCGGCAAGCGATCTGCTGCTGGTCGCCGGCTCCCCGCCGGCGTTGCGCATCGACGGTGCGGTCACGCCGCTTGGCGCCGGGTTCGGCGGTCCGCTTGGCAGCGAAGAGATAGACGATGCGGTGTCGCCGGCGCTGGCGCCTCATGCCCGGCGGCTCTTTCGCGAGACCGGCATCGCCGACGGCTCGCTGAGAACCACCGACCTCGGACGGTTTCGGATCAATCTGCACCACGAACGCGGTCGGGTCGCGGCGGCGATCCGCCGGCTGCCGACCACGGTACCGCGTTTCGCCACACTTGGACTGCCCGCGTCGATCGAGGCACTCACCCGCTTACCGCGTGGCCTGGTGCTGGTCGGCGGCCCCACCGGCTCCGGCAAAACCACCACACTCGCCGCGCTGGTCAACGAGATCAATCTCCGCGACGCACGGCACATCATCACCATCGAGGACCCGATCGAGTTCGAGCATCCGCATCGCAAGTCGATCGTCGAACAGATCGAGATCGGCGTCGATGCTCCCGACTTCCCGACCGCGCTTCGCGCCGCCCTTCGCCAGGCGCCCGACGTGATCGTGGTCGGCGAAATGCGCGATCCCGAGACGATGCAGATCGCGGTCGCGGCGGGGGAAACCGGTCACCTGGTGTTTTCGAGCCTGCATACGACCGACGTGGCCACCAGCGTCGCCCGCATCAGCGATTCGTTTCCGCTCGAAAAGCAGAACACCGTGCGGCAGGAGCTGGCGATGGCGTTATCGGCGGTGCTGACGCAGACCCTGCTGCCGAAGATCGGCGGCGGGCTGGTGCCGGCGGCGGAGTTGCTGATGGTCGGTTACGGCGCGCGGCAACACGTGCGGAAAAACAACCTGCAGCACCTGCATCAGGAGATCACGATCAGCCGCAGGCTCGGGTCGTTCACACTCGAGGAATCGCTGACTGAACTGGTCCGGCAGGGCGCAGTCGATCGCAAGGACGCGCTCGCCCGGGCAGTGCACGCCGACGAACTCGAACGCCTGCTCGGCGCGTGAGTTGATCTACGCTACCACCATGCTGTCCAGATGGTTTCGGCGCCTGGCGCCCTGCGCGCTGCTGTCGGCGATGCCCCTGTCGGCCGGGACCGTAGCGGCCCCGGCGTCAGCGCCGATTGCGTTCACCCGCGATACCGCGATGTGGCTGGCGACGCTGCCTCTGGGCTGCATCGACAAGTTGCAGGATCCGCCTCGCAGCCGTGGCTACGTCTACGAATCGACGATCGCGCTGAAGCCGAATTTCCAGAAGACCCGCGCGTTCTACGGCTGCTTCGACTGGCATTCGTCGGTCAACTCCACCTGGACGCTGGTCAAGATTCTCCGCACTTATCCGGACCTGGCGGTCGCGCGCTTGATCAGGGAGAAGCTGAACGACCATCTCTCAGAGGACGCCATCAAGGGCGAGGTCGAGTTCTTCAAAGAGGAGGGCAACAGTTCGTTCGAGCGGCCGTATGGCTGGGTGTGGGCGCTGCGCCTGCAGGCCGAATTGAAGTCCTGGGACGATCCGGACGCGAAGAAATGGGCCGCGCATCTCACGCCGCTGACCGATCTGTTTCTCGAGCGGACGCTGCCATATCTCAAGACGCTGGCCGAACCGATGCGCGTCGGCACCCACGCCAACACCGCCTACGCCTTGAAACTGCTGCACGAGTACGGAACCCTGAACCACAATCAGGCGCTGACCGATCTCGTGGTCGAACGCGGCCGAAAGTTTTTCGGGAGCGACTTCGGCTGCGCGCCGAACGTCGAACTCTCGGGCTCAGACTTCTTCTCGCCATGCCTGGTCGAATCCGCCTTGATGGGTGCGATCATGCCGCCGGCCGAGTTCGCCACCTGGCTCGACCACTTCATGCCGGCGCCGGACACGCCGGCGTTTCGATCGCTGCTCACCGTGAACATGGAGATGCCGGGCACGCCGGAGGAGCTGAAAAAAGCCGACATGCTCGGTGCGAAAGCCCATCTCGTCGGGCTCGGGGTCAGCCGCGCCCGCGCGTTCGAGGACATCGCCAATACGCTGCCGCCGTCGGATGCACGGGTGTCGACGTATCGCCAGGCCGGCGCCGCGCTCGCGCAGGTCAGCATCACGTCGATGTATGACGCCAGCTACGAGGGCACCCACTGGATCGCGACCTACATCGTCGACTATCTGGTCAGCCAGCGCGGCGGGCGCTCCACCGTCAGCCCGTAGCGATGCACACCACCCTGCCGCAGCGTTTCTATGCGGACGCGGACTTTTACCGCACCGAGCTCGAACGCTTCTACTTCGAGCGCTGGATCTGCGCTGGAAGGCTCGATCAGATTCCGAACGCCGGCGACTATTTCACGCGCCTGATCGGCGACGAAAGCATCGTCGTTACTCGCGACGAATCCGATTCGGTTCATGCAATGTTCAATGTCTGCCGTCATCGCGGTACGCGGTTGTGCGATCAAGCCGAAGGGCGTTTCGCGGGATGCATCCAGTGTCCGTATCACAACTGGACCTACGGACTGGATGGCCGGCTGCTCGCCGCGCCGCATATGAGCCCTGAGTTTCGCCGGGACGACTTTCCGCTGCATCGCGCCGCGTGCGATGTGTGGGACGGGTTTGTCTTCGTCAATCTCGGGACGACCGATGATGTGACGCGACCCGTTCAGGGTCGCGTCAGCGTCCCGCTCGCTGCGCAGCTTGCGGATCTTCCTCAACGTTTCGCACCCTGGCAGATGGACCGGCTCCGGCTCGGACGCCGGATCGTTTACGAGGTGAAGGCGAACTGGAAGCTGATCGTCCTCAACTACAACGAATGCCTGCACTGTCCGAACCTGCACCCGGCGCTCAACCGGCTGCACCACTACCTCGGCGCCGACAACGTGCCGCCCACGCCCGGCTATTGCGGCGGGGCGATGGGTTTTCGCGACGGCGTCGAGACGATGAGCGTGGACGGTAAGCGCCGGCGCGAATATCTGCCTGGCCTGACCGAAGCTCAGCGCCAGCAGGTCGTGTACTTCGCGATCTACCCGAACCTGCTCCTCAGTGTTCATCCCGACTACGTCATGACGCACACGTTGTGGCCGCGCGCGCACGACCGGACGGAGATCGTCTGCGAGTGGCACTTCCACCCGTCGGAACTGGCACGGCCTGACCCGCAAATCGAGGATGCGGTGGAGTTCTGGGACGCAACGAACCGCGAGGACTGGTGGATCGCCGAACAGTCGCAGGCGGGGATAGGCTCGCGCGCTTACACGCCAGGCCCATACTCCGACCGGGAAGAGCTGCTCTGGAGTTTCGATGAAATCGTGCGCTCGCAATCTTAGGATTTGAGGATTTTGGGCCTGCAAATCGTCAGATTAGGTCCTCAAATTCTCAAATCCACAACTCCTGAAATAGCAGCGCGCGGCGGCAGTTTCCTGTTACCATCCGCGGCGAGTCGTCACGCGGAGGTCCAGATGTCACGAGACCGTTTCGCCCTGATTCCCGCGTTGTGCTGCCTCCTGACCGCGACCATCGCGGCTACGGTCGGATTGACCGCGCAAACGCCCGCGCCTCCAGCTGCAGACGTCACCTTCACCAGAGACATCGCCCCGATTCTTCAGCGCAGCTGCCAGGAGTGCCACCATCCAGACGGCGTCGCGCCGATGCCGCTGGTCTCGTACGAGGACGTGCGGCCGTGGGCCAAGGCGATCAAGGCCCGGACGGCGCTGCGCAGCCAACGCGGCGCCATGCCGCCGTTCTTCGTCGAGAAGAACATCGGGATCCAGAAGTTCAAGCACGACCCGTCGCTGAGCGACGACGAAGTCGACCGGGTTGCAGCCTGGGTGGACAACGGCGCGCCGCGCGGCAACCCCGCCGACATGCCGAAGGCGCTGAACTTCGACGAGTCTGACAAATGGACGATCGGCGAGCCTGACCTGATCCTGAAGTCGAAGGAAGTACTGGTGCCGGCAGCGGGTCCCGACTGGTGGGGCGATGTCGGTCTGATTCCCACCGGACTCACCCAGGATCGCTTTGTGTCGGCGGTCGAAGTGCGTGAGGTCAACGACGTTCCGCACGGAGGCACGACCACGACCGTCGGTGGACGCTATGTGTTTCATCACATGACGTACACCAGCGTGAAGATGGGCGACAAGGGGACCGGCGACGAGCTGGCGAGCAGCTGGCCGATTCACGAGGTCGGCCGCAACGCCGACATCTTCCCTCCGGAAGCCGGCCGGCTGATGCAGGCGAACTCGGCGCTGTCGCTCGACGCCGGCCACATTCACTCGAACGGCCGCGAGACCAGGTCCCATCTCGAGTTCGCGTTCCGCTTCTTTCCGGTTGGCTACCAGCCGATCTATCACCGGTCGAACCTGAGACTGGGCAACGGCATCGACATCGACGTGAAGCCGAATCAGGCCAACCAGGAGCTCCATTCCTACGCAACCCTGACCGAGCACACGAAGATCATCGCGTTCGAACCGCATCTGCACGCGCCTGGCGTGCGCATGTGCCTCGAAGCGATCTGGGGTCACAACATCCAGACCCTGAACTGCGTCGGCTACGATCACAACTGGGTCAAGCAGTACGTCTACGACGATGATGCGGCGCCGCTGCTGCCGAAAGGCACAATCGTCCACCTGATCGGGTTCCTCGACACGACGCCGGCGAACAAGAATCCTGCGGACCCGAGGAACTGGGCGGGTGGCGGCCGGCGATCGGTTGCCAACATGTTCATCGACCTTGGCTATTCGGTGTCGCTCACCGAAGAACAATTCCAGGCTGAAATGGCCAGACGCCGCGAGAAGATGAAGAGCCGGAACGACTACGACATCGGCTGTCCGCTCTGCTGGGCGCCGGCCATTCCACCGCCCGCGAAGTCGACGGCGCCGCAGGTTCAACAGAAATGAAGCTGCGCGTCGCGCTCACCTGCGTCGCGGCGCTGCTGGCGATTCACGGCGTCCGCGCCCAGACCCGCTTCACCTACTCGGCCGGCCAGACGGTGTCGCCGGCCTACGAAGGATGGATGCCGACGCCGGACGGCTACACGCTCTACTTCGGATACATGAACACCAACTGGCTGCAGGAGTTCGACATCCCGGTCGGTCCGGCGAATGCGATCGAGCCTGGCGGTCCCGATCAGGGACAACCGACGCATTTCTACCCGCGGCGATCGCCGTTTCTGTTCACGGTCAAGGTGCCGAAGGATTTCGGAACCAGGGAATTGATCTGGACGCTGACCGCGAATGGAAAAACCGAAAAGGCGTTCGCGTCCCTGAAGACCGACTACCAGATCGACAACCAGGTGATCTCGACTGAGGTCGGCGGTGATTTCGGCAGTCTTCGCGACGAGCTGCGCACCAACATTCCGCCGGAACT
>DASXIR010000142.1:0-23296 GCA_036497895.1 Vicinamibacterales bacterium
GAACGAGTCGGGCACCCCCATCGGCGCGTCGGGCAGCTCGCGCTGTTCGCCGCTGGCGTTGCGTGCCTCGACCTGCTGAATCCGGCGTTCGATTTCGCGAACGCTGTCGAGGTAGTCGTTCAACCGCGCCTTGTCGGCGGTCCCCAGCTGCTTGCGCATCTGCGTCACCTGCAGCGTGACCCAGTCGAGAATGCTGCGATCGGAACGGCGGTTGGCGGCGCGTGCTTCAGGCGTCGCGCCGACGCCGAACAACTGGTCGAACACGACCCGCGGATCGCGCACCATCGGCAGCGGATGCTCGGGCGAGGCCCAGCTGATGGTGTCGGTGTAGACGCACGAGTAACCGTAAGTGCATCCACCGGCCTGGTCGACGTTTTCGATCGACAACTGCATCGACGGAATCGGCGTGTCCTGACCGAACTTCTGCGCGAAAATCTGGTCCAGCGAAATGCCGGCGTGGACGTCGGAGCCCTGCGTCTGCTTCGGGTGTGACTGCGTCAGGAACACGGCGCTGCACCTGAAGTGATCGCCGCCGATTTCCGGCAACGTGAACGCTTCGGCCTGCCGCAGGTCGGTGTTGCTCACGATGGTGATGTCGTTGCGGTAGGCCTCGAGCGGACTCAGGCTGCTCGGCGTGAGGTCGAAGTCGCGGCCGACCGCGGCCGGCGCCCACAGATTCTTCTTGGCGCCAATCGCGGTGCTGCCGGCACAGCCGTGCACCATTTCCATCGCGATCAGACGCTGCTTGGTCGATCCGGCGACGGTGCTGGCAAACGCGGTGCTGGCCGGCAGCATCGCATCGAGCACCGGGAGCGCCATCGTGACGCCGACGCCTTTCAGTACCGCTCTGCGGGAGATGTGCCTTTTGGTGAGAAACGAGCTCATGTCGCCCTGCCTCCTACGCGTTTATCGGTCCTTGTCGGACCGCGGAGCTGCCGGATCGTTATCGGTAGTCACCGCCGGTTCGGCCTTTGCCATCTGGAATGCGCCGCTGTTCACCACGCCCAGCACGAACGCCGAGAAGTGGTTGCCGCCGACCGCGGCCTTCTTCGCGATCGCGCGAATCGTCGGCTGGTCGTAATACTCCACCCGCCGGCCGAGCGCGTAGGCCAGCAGGTTATCCGTGAAGTTGCGAATCAACGTGTCCTGGTGATCGAGGAGCGCCTTGCGGAGGCTCGGCGGCCCGGCCAGGTCGGTGCCGTCATACAGCTTCGCCGCCGTATCGACCGGCACGCCGTTATCCTTGATACGCCACGCGCCGAGGGTGTCGAAATTGTCGAGCGCCAGGCCAAGCGGATCGATGACCTTGTGGCACGACTGGCACGCCGGGTTCTTGCGGTGTTCTTCCATGCGCTCGCGCGTGGACAGCGCCTTGCCGGTGGCCGTCGCGTCCTTGGTCTCGTCGAGCGCCGGCACGTTCGGCGGCGGCGGCGGCGGCGGCGTGCCGAGCAGCACTTCCATGATCCACTTGCCGCGTTGCACCGGCGAGGTGCGGTCAGCGACCGACGTGCTCATCAGCATGCTGCCCTCGCCGAGAATGCCGCGGCGATTGACGTCGGTCAGCTGCACGCGCTGGAAATCGTTGCCGACGATGTTCGGGATGTCGTAGACCTTGGCGATCCGTTCGTTCACGAACGTGTAGTCCGCGGTGAACAGATCGAGGATGCTGCGATCCTCGCGCACGATGCTCTGGAACAGCAGCTCGGTCTCTTTCTTGTACGCCTCGCCCAGCGCGCTATCGTAGGCGGGAAACAGCAGCGCGTCAGGCCGGATCTTGTCGACGTCCTGCAGACGCAGCCACTGCGACGCAAACCGCGTCGACAACGCTTCGGCGCGCGGATCGGCAAGCATCCGCTTGACCTGCTTGTCGAGCACCAGCGGCGTGTGCAGCGTCCCGTTCGAGGCGACCTTGACCAGTTCCGCATCCGGTGCTGTGCCCCACACGAAGTACGACAGCCGCGACGCCAGATCGAGGTCGGTGATGCGGTAATTCTGACCGGGGCGCACACCGGCCGGCATCTCCTCGATGCGGAACAGGAAGTTCGGGCTCGCCAGCACCGCCTGCACGACCGAGCGGATGCCCGACTCGAAGTCGTGTCCGCGGCGACCCTCTGCGTAGAACTCCATCAGCGACTCGACGTCCTCGTTGTTGGCGGGACGCCGGTACGCTTCGCTCGCCAACTGCGTGGTGATCTTGCGCGCGCACGCGATCTCGTCGGACGCCGCGGTCGGCCGGCACGTGAAGATTTTGCGCCGGCTCGGCGTGTCGGAGACGCCGCTCACGGTATACGGGCCGGTGATGCTGAAGTCGCGCAGGTGCGGCAGGATCGTGATGCCGACGTTGTCGCCGTACTCGGTGTCCGCCAGCGTCTGCTCGATCGGCGACACCAGATCGTCGACCACCCCGTCGAACGTCTGGATGAACGCGGCGGCGACATGCTGCGGGCCGGCTTTGACGTGGATGCGTGGCGTCACCAGGTTCAGGCCGTTCTTGTCGGTCTCGGTGATGCGGTAGTCGATCGGCAGCAGCGCCACGCGTTCGCCGTTGATCGAGACTTCGATCTGTTCGTTGCGGCTCGCGACGCTGCCAAACAACTGGCCCGTCGGCGTCCCGTGCAACATGATGCGGAAGGTGTACTCGCCGTCGGCCGGGAACGTCTGGACGACGGAAATGCCGCCACGCGTGCCCCACGGCGTCCCTTCGATATGGTGCATCTGCGACTGTGTGCGCGGCACCTTGAAGGTCGCTTCAGTCGGACTCGCGCTGCGATCGCCAAGCGCCAGGCTGGAGATCTTGCTCGAGGCGCGCAGATAGCCCTCCATCAGCGTCGCCGTCATCGCCTGTTCGTCGGCGACATTGTCGAAGCCGGCGCTCATCGTGTCCGCCGGCAGGAACGCGTTGACGTCCACATCCAGGTCGAGCAGATCGCGCACTGAACGCTCGTATTCGGCGCGGTTCAACCGCTGGAACGTGCGGCGGCCGGGATTTGGATGCAACGCCGCGGCGGCGTCAACCTTCGTCTCGAGCGATGTCACGAACGCGTTCAGGACATCCGCGTCGGGACGACGAACGCCGGGCGGCGGCATCATACCGGCGCGCAGCTTCCGGATCATCTTTTCGGTGGTCTCGGCGTTTTGTTCCGGATGAGATGAGTCGTAGCTCGCCAGCGTCAACTGACCGGCTTTGCCTTTGTCGCTGTGGCAGCCGACGCAGTACTGCTTGACGAGGTCGGGCTGCGGCGGCGCGGCGGGCGTCGGCTGATGAGCGACGGCGAGGGCGGGTTTCGCAGGTGCGGTCGCCGGCGCGGCCGCCTTCTGTCGTGGACGAGATCCACTGTCGGTTTGCGCAGTCAGGGTCAGACTGAAAACCAACAACCCTGTGCATGCACTCGCTATCGTCAGTTTCGTCATCGGATACAAACCCTAACGTCCCTGTTTTGAAGGACTAACCACCCCGAAGTATAAGGCCGAATCTCACAGAAATGTCGGTGTTTATTGCACTTCTTCGTCAGCGCTTGTCGACGTTTGTCTTGGTCTTGGACTGTTGTCCCGGACCATCCGGGTCAAGTATCGTGTAGTAAGATGCCGCCGCACATGGTCTTGCCGCGATGGCACGCTGGCGCGCTGCCGGCGATCAGTTTCGGATCGGGTGCCGCGGGGCTGGCCTTCGAAATGGTCTGGCTTCACCGGGCCGGGCTGGTGTTCGGCAACAGCGTGTGGGCGGCCGCCATCGTCCTTTCGAGTTTCATGGCCGGACTGGCCCTCGGCAGTCTCGCGGTGGCGCGAGCCGCCGGCCGGATTCGCCGGCCGTTGCGCCTGTACGCAGCGGCAGAAATCACGGTCGCGGTCGCCGGAATTGCGCTGATTTTCGCACTTCCGCACGTGAACTCCCTGCTGCGGCCGCTTTTTGACATCGCCGCCGGATCCGGCGCGCTCAACATGATCCGCCTCGGCGCGGCCTTCGCGCTGCTACTCGTTCCAACGACGGCAATGGGGGCCACGCTGCCGCTGCTGGTGGCCGCGACCCCCGGCAGCAAGCACACCGGCCGAAGCTTCGGCCGGATCTACGGTTGGAACACACTGGGCGCGGTCGCGGGCGTCCTGGTCACCGAAACTGTCCTGATAGATCGCGTGGGCGTTTCCGGCGCGGCGGCGATCGCCGGCACTCTTGATCTGGTCGTCGCTGCCCTGGCAGCGGCGTTATCCGATCGAGAAGGCGCGGCGCCGGTACCGCTATCCGCGCCGACATTCCGGTTTCCGCCAACTGTTCGCCTGCCGCTGGTCTGCGCATTTCTGTCTGGTGGACTCTTCCTGGCGCTCGAAGTGATCTGGTTCAGGTGCCTCGGCATGTACGTGCTCAGCACGACGCTGACGATGAGCGTGATGCTCGCCGTCGTGCTCACCGGCATCGCGCTCGGGGGACTGGCCGCCTCGCGGCAGCTGACACGCGGTCAACCCCGACCCGACACGCTGCCGGCGCTCGCGCTGCTCAGCGGTGCGTCCGTGGTGTGGTCGTACCTGGGGTTCCAGACCGGTACCGCCGGCGCGCAAGTCGGCGACATGACGCGGCTGCTCTGGTTTGCGGCGATCCTCACTGGTCCAACGGCGTTCTTATCGGGCTGTTTTCTCACGTTGCTCGCGGATCGCGTCGGCAGCGACCTGATTGCGCCGGCGCGGGCTGTGGGCGCGCTCGCGGTCTCGAACACCGCCGGTGCAGCGCTCGGGCCGCCGCTCTCGGCCTTTGCCCTCCTGCCCACGCTCGGGATGGAACGCTCGCTGTTGTTGCTTGCGGTCGGTTACGCCGCGATCGCGATGCTGACGGTCGATCGGTGCCGCGGCATCGTGAGCATAGCGAGATCACCGCAGGTCGTGGGAACGGCCAGTGCTTTCGTCATCGCGCTCGTTCTTCTTGCGCCCCGAAACAACGCGGTCGCATTTGCGCGCGCGGCGGACGCCTACTCTGCGGACGGTTCGACCGTGGTCGCCACCTGGGAAGGGGCGGCGGAAACCATCTTCGTGATGCAGCAGCGCTGGCTCGGCCGGCCGGTCTACAACCGGCTCGTCACCAATGGCTTCTCGATGTCCGGCACGACGATTCCGGCGATGCGGTACATGCGTTACTTCGCGTACTGGCCGATGCTGCTGCGTCAGTCGCCGGTGCGTCGCGCGCTGGTGGTTTGCTACGGCGTCGGCGTCACCGTGGCCGCCGCTCTCGACCTTCCCTTCCTCGCCTCACTCGACGTCGTCGAGATCTCGCGGGATGTGGTCGCGGCCAGCGATGTGATCTACCCACCGGGCGCGCGACCACTCGACGATCCACGGGTCCGCCTGCACCTCGAGGACGGCCGCTTCTTTCTGCGGACGACCAACGAGCACTTCTATCTGATTACGGGCGAGCCGCCGCCGCCGCGAACGCCCGGCGCGGTCAATATCTACACGCGCGAATACTTTCAGCTGATCCACGACCACCTGTCCGACGGCGGAGTGACGACCTACTGGTTGCCGGTGGCGCGGCCCGATCCAGGCACCGATGTCAGCACGATCATTCGCGCGTTCTGCGACGTGTTCGAGGACTGCTCGCTGTGGAATGGAACACCGTCCGACCTGATGCTGGTCGGCACGCGGCACGCGATCGGACCAGTGACAGACATTGAGTTTGCATCGGCCTGGCGGGATCCCACGCTCTCGGCGCGGTTGACTGAGGTGGGATTCGAAGCGCCCGAGGAGATCGGCGCGACCTTCATCGGCGATGCGCCGTACTTGCGTCAACTGACCGCCGGAGCGCCGTCACTGACCGACGACTTTCCGCAGCGGTTGCGTCCCGTCCTGTCGCGACCGTCGCTGTCCGATCCGCGCTACCGATCGGATCCGTCGGTGATGGCGTTGTTCGAACAGGTGATTGATCCGGCAAGAGCACAACGGGCGTTCGCCGAGTCGCCATTCATCCGGCAACTGTGGCCGGCGGCGCTTCGAGAGCGGACACTACCCTGGTTCGATGTGCAGCGCCGGGTGAACCGCGTCCTGTGGGAAGGCGGCGCACCACTGCGCCAGATCGAAGAGCTGCATGCGGTGCTGACAACCACAACACTGCAGACCCTGCCGTTATGGATGCTCGGCAGCGATGCGGTCAAGCAGAGGATTGCCGAACAGAGCAGCCAACACTCGGCCGCGACTGAGTACGTCCGCGGTATCGGCGCGCTCGCAAAACGGGATTACCTCGGTGCCGCCGCACATCTAGGCGAATCCGAGCGGCTCGGTCTCAAAGGTGCCACAGTGCGCCCGCTGCAGGTGTACGCGATGTGCCTGGCTGGAGATTTGAGGACCGCGCGCCTGCTGGCGCGCGGCCTCGATGCGAGTGATTCGGACACCCGCCATTTCGCCGAGTGGATCGAGCGAACCTTCCCTGACTAGAACTCGATCTGTGCCCCGAGCTTGATCAATCGGCCTTGAAGAATCTGTGTTGGTGTCAGCCACGCGCCAGTCGGACCGCCATACGTCGTGTTCACCGCGAGTACGCCGCTCGAGTTCAGTAGATTGAAGATGTCCATCGACGCCTGAATCCGTCCCCGCGGCATCCGGAATACCTTGCCGAGCCGGAAGTCCAGTTGCGTGACGCGAGGCCCGTAGAGCGTGCCGGGCGCAACCAGTTGCGTGGCTGCGGTGCCAAGACCCAGCGGGCGTCCCAGGTTCTGCGTCTGGGCGCTGGTCACGGTGTATCGCGCCAGGTACTGCGGACCGGCGCGATTCTGGAGCGTGGCCGCCGTGGTCAATCCCCACCACGGCAGCGGGTAACTGCCGAGGGCCTTGACGTCAGGCTGGTACGGGGGGGCCACGTGACAGTAGAGCGTGCTCGGCGTGCCGAGCCCCGCGGCGTTCGCCAGCGTTCCAG
This sequence comes from Vicinamibacterales bacterium, assembly GCA_036497895.1. Taxonomy (GTDB): domain Bacteria; phylum Acidobacteriota; class Vicinamibacteria; order Vicinamibacterales; family CAVVIG01; genus CAVQFC01. The sequence goes on from DASXIR010000142.1 coordinate 6,890, forward strand.
CCGACGAAGCGAGCACGCCGGCCACCGGCGCGTAAGTGACGCTGGCCACCCCGGCGACCGCGCAGTTGTCCGTCACTTCGTGACCGATGCTCGCGCCGCCAGACAGGAACCCGCCGCGCGACAACCGCGCGGTCGCGTTGATGTCGTAGCCGGTGTAGACGTCGGTGACGTCGCCGAAATTGCTCGCTTTCTGCACGACGTAAAACGGCAGCGTCGTAAATGTCGAGGGATTCTGATCCTGGAAACCGCAGATCTGGTTTCCACCGCCGCCGGGCAGACGTGGATCCGACGGCGCGGTCACGCAGAACGACGAAAACGAAGTCGCCGGCGGCTGCGCGGTGTTCTGCGCGGCGACGAAGTTGCCGAAGGAATGGCGCGTGAACTGGAAGTCGATCGCCACACGCGGCGTCAGCTGGTGCTGGACACCCGCCGCGAACTCGTGGTCGTTGGGACGAACACCCCAGCCGCTCGTGATCGACGGGTCGTACTGTGCCGCGACGTTGAGCGACCCGAGGGGGGCGTTGAGCGTTCCGCACTCACCATTTTGCGCCGGATTCTGGAGGTTGCAGTCCGGCACGAAGTTCCCGTTCGTGTCGGTCCAGGTCCGCGACGCTTGGTTAATGGAGGTGTTGACGCGATTGTTCAATGTCGCCATGTTGGTCGACTCGCTGGCGAGATATTTGTTGAACGCGCCGCGCAGCACGGTTTTGCCGTCGCCGAGCAGATCGTAGGTGGCGCCGATGCGCGGCGAGATGTCTTTCCAGTTCGGCACGTCATTGATCGGCGCGTACTGGCGAGCGACCACGAACGGAATCGCCGCCAGCGTCTGCTCGGGCACCATGGCGTTGTGGTAATCGAAGCGGAGGCCAAGATTGAGCGTCAGACGATTCATGGTCCAGCGATCCTGGGCGTACAAGTCGAGCGCGGAGTTCAAGTGTTCCTTGTCGATCAATGGCCGCGCGTACTCGGTAATCGTCGTCGGGATGCCGCGCAGGAACGTCCACGCTTGTGCCTGGTTGGTGTCGTACTGGTAGTTGCGCGTGCCCCACATGTCGGCCATGCCGATCTTGAGCGCGTGGCTGCCGGTGACGTAGTTGGCCGCGAACCGCATGTTGTACTGGTGATTCGCCGCGGTCGTGAAGACGTTGGCGGCGCCGTAGAGGATGCCCAGCGCCGACTCGGTTTTCGAGATCACCGCGTCGGGACCGTAGCCATTGGTGTTGTACGGCTCCGGTCCGAAGATCCAGGTCTCGTTGTAAAACGTGAATCCGCCTTCGAGCAGCAGCTTGTTGGTCTGCGTGCGCGTCCAGCTCGATTGCAGCAGGTATTCGGGGCTGTGCGTGAAATAGACCCCCGCCTCCGGAGAGTTGATGGCACTGCACTGGTTGCAGTCCACCAGCCGCTGGTTGAAATGCGCGTAGCCGGTGATCTTGTCCTTCGACGTGGTCTGCCACGTCAGGTTCACCGTCTCACCACGGGTCCAGGTGTCGCCCCCCACTGCCTGCTGCGTCAAATCCTGCGAGTTCGGCACCAGCGTAAGCGGATGGAACGCGTCGCCGTACAGACAGCCGTTGGCGTTCACGCAATACTGCGGCGCTCCGGGCCGCAGATTGTTGAACATGCCGGCGAGATAACTCTGCGCGCCGTTGTAGCGGAAGCCGCCGTAGAACCACAACTTGTCCTGGATGATCGGGCCGCCGATCGTCGGGTTGATATCCCACAGCTTCTTGACGCTGTTGACCGCTTTCAGACCCTGATTGACCAGGTCGCCGGTCAGGTTGCTGGTCTGCAATCCGCTGCCCGCGTAGTTCGCGAATACCGAGCCGCGATAGGTGTTGCCGCCTTCCTTGGGGACGATGTTGGTCAAGACACCGCTCGTGCGCGCTTCCGCCGTCAGGCCGCTGGTGGTCACCGTCATTTCCTGGACGGTACCGGTGTTGACCACAAGCGTCGTGTTGTAGCCGCCGCCGGTGTTGTTCATGTTGTTGAACGGCATGCCGTTCATCACCAGCGGCATCTGATCGGCGCGGCTGCCGTGGATCGACAGCGTCTGGTAGCGATCGCCACCCGTCCCGCCGACGTCCTGGGACGCCAATGTGGTCTGCACGCCGGGCACGAGCACGCTGAGATTCTGGAAACTTCGGCCGGTCGGCAGATTGTCGATGGCCTCGTGGGTCAGCGATTTGCGCTGGGTCACGCTCTGCGTATCGATCAGCGGGCTCTCGCCCGTGACGGTCACCGTTTCGGCAACCGAGCCGACCCGCATCTCGCCGTTGACGGTCGCGGTGAAGTCGGACGTCAGCGTGATGCCTTCACGCTTGAGCGAGTTGAAACCCTCGAGCGAGAACGTCACGACGTAGGTGCCCGGCGCCAGGTTGATAATCTTGTAAACGCCTTCGCCGTCGGTGACGGCGGTACGAGTCTTCTCGATGAGGGCGGGGCTGGATGCTTCCACGGTCACGCCAGGAAGCACTGCACCGCTGCTGTCTCTTGCCACGCCGCCGATCGCGCCGGTCTGTGCGAACGCCAGGTCACTCCCGAGTGCCACGAGCGCCGCTACCAGCACGCCGTGCCTCATGAATCTGCCCATCTGTCCCTCCAGTCGCCGACTGAACGAAGAGCGCCGTTACCTTACTGGATTTCCATGCTTGCCAACACAAAAGAATTGCAGCCGCGGCGGTACAACCGCGCGATTCAGTGAAGGATCCGGCCGTTTGAACCGGTGAACTTTGCCTTCAGCGCGTCCCGATCGAGCATCACGCCCCGCAGGTAGACGCTGACGATATGACGGCTGTTCTGGATGTCCGCGAGCGGGTTGGCGTCGAGCACGAGGAAATCGGCACTCTTGCCGGCCGCGAGCGTCCCGAGATCGGCAATCCCGAGCAGCTCGGCCGCCCGTGACGTCGCGGCGACGATCGCCTGTGCTGGCGGCAGGCCCAGCTGCACCCACCGCGTCAACTCGTGGTGGTCGGCCCAGCCGAAGGCGTGACGCGACGCAATGCCGGCGTCGGTGCCGAGCACGAGCCGCGCACCATTCGCAATCATCAACGGCAGGTTGTTCGCGAGAATGGCCTCGCGTTTGTCGGCGTTCGGGCTGCGGGGTCCGCAGCTTGTTGACCGGATTGCAGTCAGCGCCGCGGCCGGATAACTCTGGTCGATGAACGGATCGCCGTCGCACGCTTCGCTTCGATCGCCGAAGCCGAGCACAGTGATCCAATAGGGCTTCTTCTCCCGCAACAGGGCGAGGTATTCATCGTCGAGCTTTTCGTCTCCGACAGTATGAACCAGGACGTCGACGCCGGCCCGCACCACCGCCTTCTGATCCGGCATCGCGATCGCGTGGGCGTGCACCTTCATGTGATGCGCGTGGGCCTCAGCGATGACTGCGTTGTACACCTCCGGCGTCATCTTGGGGTAGGTGCCGCGACGGTCGTCCACCCAGATCTTCACGTTCGCCAGGTGCTTCTCGGCCATGCCCCGCACCGCCGCTCGCGCTTCAGCGGCAGTCGACACCTCGTATACGACGTGAAGTGCGTCGGTGCCCTTCTTGAGGATCGCGTCGGGGCCGCCGTTGGGCGGCGCCATCCCGGGCATGAAGAAGAACCGCGAGGCCGGCGGAAATTTTCCAGCGGCCTGATCCTGCACGAAACGGATCGAGGCGTCGGTCGGACTGCTACCGACCGACTGGGTGGCGGCCACGCCGTAGAACGCCTCGCGCTGGAGATGATCGAGCACATTCTCGGGGGTGTAGTTCTCGGCGCCCCAGCTGGTCATGCCGTCGTAGCCGATGTGGACGTGCGCGTTGATCATTGCCGGCATCACGGTTTTGCCGCTCAGATCGACACGCAGGCCGCCGGCCGGCAACGCCACCGCGCCCTTCGCTCCGACTGTGACAATGCGGCCCTCGCGTACCAGCAGCGCGCCGTTCTCAATCGGCGCGCTGGCGTCGCCGATCACGAGACGCGCGCCCTCGTAGAGCACCGCCTGCGGCGGACGCCGGACCTGCGCCAGGACGCCGAGCGAACAGGTGCAGGCGATCGCGAGTGCGGCGGCCAGCCATTTCATGGCGCGAAGTCTAGCACCGGCGCATACAATCGAAGCAGTTTATGAAAATCCTTTATGCCTATCTGCGGCAGTACTGGCCGCTGGTGATCCTGGCGCTGGTCCTGGCCACGATCAACCAGGTGTTCTCGCTGCTCGATCCGCTGATTTTCCGCCACGTCATCGATCAGTACGCGACACGGTTCCAGGAATACTCGACCGGCGAATTCTTCCGTGGCGTGAGCCTGCTGCTGGCGGCAGCGGTCGGGGTCGCCTTCGTGTCGCGGGTCGCGAAAAATTTCCAGGACTACTACATCAACGTCATCACCCAGCGGCTGGGCGCGCAACTGTACTCCGACGGCATCCGCCATTCGCTCGAATTGCCCTACTCGGTGTTCGAGGATCAGCGCAGCGGCGAAACCCTGGGACGGCTGCAGAAGGTCCGGACCGACGTCGAGAAGTTGATCACGACGAGCATCAACGTGCTGTTCACGTCGCTGGTCGGCATCCTGTTCGTCATGACCTATGCGATCAGCGTGCACTGGCTGATCGCGCCGGCATATTTCCTGACCGTGCCGATCCTTGGCATCCTCAGCTCGGTCCTGAGCCGCCGGATCAAACAGATTCAGAAGGTCATCGTCGCGGAGACCACCGCGCTGGCCGGATCCACCACGGAATCGCTGCGCAACATCGAGCTGGTGAAAAGCCTCGGCCTGGGAGCGCAGGAAATCGCCCGGCTCAACGGCACCACCGCGAAGATCCTCAGTCTCGAACTGAAGAAGGTCAAGTACCTGCGCAGCCTCAGTTTCATCCAGGGCACCTGCGTCAACCTTCTGCGCACCAGCATCATGTTCCTGATGCTCTACCTGATCTACACGCGCGCCATTACGGTCGGACAGTTCTTCTCCCTGTTCATCTACTCGTTCTTCATCTTCGGTCCGCTGCAGGAGCTGGGCAACGTCATCAACGTGTATCGCGAGACCGAGGCGTCGATGAACGTCTACGAGGCGATTCTCGCGATGCCAACCGAGGCGCGCCCGGCCAATCCAATCGCGCTGCCGGATTTGCGGACGCTGGCCTTCGAGGACGTCACGTTTCAGCATCAGTCGGCGGCGTCGCCTGCGGTAATGGATATCTCGTTCGCCGCAGCCCGTGGTGAAACGATTGCTCTGGTCGGACCGTCCGGTGCCGGAAAGACCACGCTCGTGAAGTTGCTGGTCGGACTCTATCAGCCTCAGAGCGGCCGCATCGCCTACAACGGCGTGCCCGGCGATCAGATCGACCGCGACCGCTTCCGCGCGCACATCGGGTTCGTTACCCAGGACACGCAGCTGTTTTCGGGAACGATTCGCGAGAATCTGCTGTTCGTGAACCCGGCCGCGTCCGATGCCGAGTGCCTGGACGTGATGCGGAAGGCCGCCTGCGACAGCCTGCTGGCTCGTGCCGACCGCGGCCTCGATACGGTGATTGGCGAGGGCGGCGTTAAAGTCTCGGGCGGCGAGAAGCAGCGGTTGTCGATCGCGCGCGCGTTGCTGAGGCGCCCCCATCTCCTCGTCTTTGACGAAGCCACCTCGTCGCTCGACTCGCTCACCGAGGAAGGCATCGTCGACACCATCCGGGACATCGCGACCAGCGGCGACGCGATCACGGTACTCATCGCGCACCGCCTGTCCACGATCCTGCACGCTGACCGCATCCACGTCCTCGAACGCGGCCGGATCGTCGAAACAGGGCGGCACGACGAGCTCATCGCGCTGAAGGGCCTGTACTACGCGATGTGGCGCCAGCAGATCGGCGAACGGCGCGGCGCCGAGGCGGTGCGAGCGAGCGCCGGACACCTGGTCGGTGCCCGTTAGCTGATTCTTTTATTGCCTGGCAGCCTGCTGCTGCTCGGCGAGCACGGCGCGAAACATCGCTTCGTCGATGTCGATTTCCAGTTTGCAACCGGCCGGATCGATGAACGGGTTGGGACCGCCCTGGCCGAGCCGCGCGTACTTCTCCGCGAGATTGTACATGCCGGGATGCGAACCAAGCGGCACGTCACATGGCAACTCGCGCGAAACCTTGAACGCGTGGACGAACTCGTCGGCGATCTTCGGCGTGTCGGCATTGTTGACGAGCTTGAAGCCGGGGTTGGTGCCAAGGCTGCCGATGATCACCACGTCGTAACTCTTGCCAGCCTCGTCGGCTTTCAAGGTCCAGGTCGTGCAGCCGCGGCTGTGGCCAGCCGTGAGATGCGCGACCAGTGTCGTCTTCCCGAGCGTTACCGAGTCGCCGTCGTGAAGCACGCGATCGATCGGGTGCGGCTTGCCGCCCGGCTTCATCGCTTCGAGCGCGGGCACATCTTCGGCCATCGCCATCACCTGCGCACCGGTCAGCTGCTTGACCAGCGCATCGCCTTCCTGGTGATCGCCGTGCGCGTGACTACCGAGCAGGATCTTCGTGTCCGAAAACTTGAACCCCAACGACTCGATCGATTTCTGAATCGTCGGCACGTTCCGTTCGTAGGTACTGTTCACGAGAATGTTGCCCTGCGGCGTGACGATGAGAAACGACGCGAGGCTTTTGGTTCCGACGTAGTAGATGTTGCCGATCACCTTGTGCGGCGGAAACGCCGTCGTCATGTCGTCGGGGCCGCCGATGTTGCGTTGAAACAAGGACAACTGCGTGAACGTGTGACCCTGGACCGTGATGGTTGGTCCTGGCGCCTGGTTGGCGCGGCCGCCTCCCGCGGACGCCTGACCGGCCCCGGTCACGACTCCTGTCGACATCACGCTGGCAGCGATAGCGATTCCGATCGCGATCGTCATATTCATCGCAGAGCTCCTGGGACCATTCCGCATTTCCGGTAGACCGCCGCCGCTTCGTCTGACGAAAGGTATTTCAAGAGAGCGCGCGCGGCGTCAGGTGACGCCGCTTCCGCGGAGACAAAACCTACCAGCGCCGTCGGCGTGGAGACCGCGCGCGGCAGCGGACCGACGATGTCGATGCCGGGATCGTTCATTTCGCTCTGAAAGGTGAGGCCGATGTCGACTGTTCCCGAGGCAAGCAGCGCCATCGCGCCGGCGCCGCCAGCCGCGCGGCGAATCTTTGGCTGCATTTCCTCGGTGATGCCGAGCAGCTTCAGCGTGGCGTCGAAGCTGACGCCGGCAGCGGCGCCGGTCGAACCATCCGGATACGAGATCGACTTCGCGGCGCGAAGCATGCGGATCACCGCGTCGGGTGTCGAGATATCCGGCCTCGGCTGGCCTGCGCGGACCGCGACCGCCACGGCCACCGTGGCCAGCGGCGCCTCGCTGTCGAGACGAACGTGGCCCGAGTCGCGAACCACGTCGAGCGGCGGCTGCACGATCGGAACATCGAAGCGCTCGCCGCGAATCACCTGTTGTTTGGTGCCGCCGCCCGAACCGAACGTCGCCTTCACAGTGTGGCCGGTGAGTCGTTCGAAGGCAGGAACCAGCAGTTCGATCGCCGCCCTGATGCCGCCGGGCGCGACCAGCGTCACCTGATCGGCGCCGGCAGTGGTGGCACCGCACAACCCGACGACAACGACCGCGAGCGAAATCCGTGACGGGGAGATCATGCGTGGACCGTTTCGGGCCAGCGCATTGTAACCCTCGTCAGACGGACGGATGGCACTACTTCGTGGAAATACCGGTCACCAGGTCGTCTGCTTAGCCGTCATACGCCGACTCGTGAGACGACTCGCGATCGAGCCAGCGCTCGACGTAGTCGGGGCAGATCACAAGGCGGACATCGTGCTGGGTCACGTCGATTAGATACTTGAGCGTCGGCCGATCGATCAAGGCCACTTCGCTCAGATCCAACACGATTGGTTGACACAACAGGCGGGCCTGGTGCAATGCGCGGTCCAGGTCGGCGGCCGCGGCGGCGTTCAGCGTGCCCCCGACTGCCAGTGTCACCGCTCCGGTCGTCTCAACCCGAGTCACAATCCGCATGTCGCCCTCGCAGTCTCTGTGTGCACGGCTGAGTTACCGTACTCACTACCCTTTATTCGAATTAGACCAGAGCGTTCGCGTGAAAGTGGCACACCCGAGTGAAACAACGGTGACTTCGTGTCCGCGAATGTCAGCGGACGGCCGGCGCTTACGCCGCCATGAGCATTTCTTTCGTGTTTCGAAACGGTCCAAACGCGGTGGTGATAGCATCAGGTCATGGCACTTCCAGACGATCTCTCATCACCTCGCGCCTTCCCGGCATCGGTTTCCGGCGCGGAACGCGTCAACGTATTTCTGCGAGCGGTGTATGGCTGGATGGCCGCGGGCCTGGCGATCACCGCGTGCGCGGCGTGGATCGTCGCCGGCTCGCCGTCCGTCGTGCTCGCCATCGCCACGAACCGGCTGCTGTTCTGGATGCTGGTAGGTTCGCAGCTCGGGCTGGTGGTGTGGTTGTCGGCGCGAGTCAACAAGATGTCGGCGATGACGGCGTCGCTGTTGTTTGTCGCCTACTCGGCGCTGACCGGCGTGACGATGTCGTTCGTGCTGTTGGCCTACACCGGCGAATCGGTGACTACGACATTCCTGATCACCGCCGGGATGTTCGGCGCGCTGGCGTTTTATGGCACGACCACGCAGCGCAGTCTCCAGGGCATGGGACAGTTCCTGTTCATGGGTCTGATCGGCGTGGTGTTGGCGTCGGTCGTCGGCATGTTCTGGCACAACGACGGCCTGCAATTCGTCATCTCGTTCATCGGAGTGATCGTGTTCACCGGCCTAGCGGCCTATGACGCGCAGCGGTTGAAGGCGATGGCTCTGGCGGCACCGGAAGGGCCGACCGGCACCTATGCGATCGTCGGAGCGCTGGCGCTGTATCTCGACTTCATCAACCTCTTCCTGTTCCTGCTGCGATTCACTGGGAGCCGGCGCGACTGATCGCGCACAACCGTTCGCGATGGATCCACGGCTCGACTACTTCAGCGAACAGGAAATCGTCGATCTCACCTGCCTTACGTCCACGATCAAAGCCTGGAACCGCCTGGCGATTGCGCTACGCGGCGTTCCTGCCTATCGCGCCGCCACTACCAGCTAGCGCGTTGCCGCGTCGCCGTTCGCGACGCTGATCACGACCAGACGAAGACGTAAACGGGCGTGATGTGAAGAAGAGGGTTACGCGCGGGTAACAAGGACGTGGAAATCAGTGCCTTCCCAGCGCTGTTCGTCGGGCCAGTAGATCGTGAAATCGAGCCGCCGGGTGCAGGAGAGTGTGGCGGTGTCGATATCCGTGACCCAGACACCAAGCGCGGTGTCGACTGCAGTGACGTCCTGCGTCTCGAACCAGTCGTCGATACCGAAATGGACCAGCGCCGGCGCCAGCGTCTCGATGCGCAGGATGCGGCCGTTGGTCATGGTTCGGATCTTGTTGTTGAAGCGCCAGACCGCGAACCGCACGTCGGGCGGCTTCACGGTGACGTAGCGCGCCACGGTCTGGGGCGGCTGATCGAACACGGCGCCATCGTGGATCGAGCGCCGCAGCTTGACGAACTCCGCATGGGCCCAGACCAGCGGACGCGCCGACCCGGTCGCATGACCAGCGAAAAGTTCGCGATCGGGAATGTCCGCCGCGTCCCACACCTGTTCCGGCAGCAGGTGACTCTCGCCCGAGAAGGCCTGCATCGCGGCCGCCAGTTCTTCGGCGCGCGCCACACGGCCGGCGGCCAACTCGAAGTGAGCGCGCTCGCCGGTGAGCAACGGCCACGGACGACCGACCCCGGTGCCGTCGAACGGGCGGCCGTCTTCGTGCTCGCCATAGCCATCGCCGTTGTAGCGGCGCCACGCCGGGCCATTCGGCGTCTCGACCTTGAGCAGGGCGTCGATCACCTTCACGGTGTTGACCATGCGCGGATCGTCGGCGGCGCGAAGCCCGAACCGCACCAGCGCGAGCGCGTCGGGGCTGACCATGGCGTCGGCGCGCGCGGAGCTATCGGCGGGCGGCCGGTTCTTGATCGGCACGAAGCCGTCCTTTGGCGACGCCGCGTCCGCTTCATCTGCTTCTGAAATTCGGACGTAGTAGCCATCGACGCCGCATCGCTCCGCGAGCGGCGTGCCGGTGACATACATCCAGTCATCGATCGCGGCGCACCAGGTGTCGGCGGTCTGTCGCAGGTAGACAGCGGCCCGGCGGTCACCGTTGGCATCGGCGTCGTCGGCTGCCACCAGGAGCGCGGCAATCTCGGCACTGACCGTGAACGGCGAGTAGCCGGGATCCTCTTCCCACCGGTCCTGCATACTGACCGGGCCGTTGCGCACAATGAACGACGCGGCGCGGCGAATCATCCGCCAGTGGCCAGCGCGCTCGCCTGGCCGAAACGCCCCGCAGCGATCCGCCAGATCGACCAGCAGAATCGGCAGCGCTGTCTCGTCCATCTGGATGCCGTTCCAGTACGGCGTTCCATCGAGCCACATATTCTGGGCCCAGTGGCCGTCGGCGTCCTGGGTCACCCGAAGGTACCGCCCCACGCGCCTGGCGTCGGCGCCGGCGCCGACCGCGAGGAACCCGCCCGCCGCTTCGACCAGATCGCGCGGCCACACCACGTGATAGCCGCCGAGGTCATCGTCTCCCTTATCGAAGCCCCACGGAACCGACAGGCTGGCGATGGCGCCGCCACGAAACGACTTCGCCTCGTGGACGCGGAGCACAGCGGCGCTGAATTCGACCAGCGGGCGCGCCACGGGATCGAGACACGGCGGCGCCTGACGCTTGCCCTGCCATTTCTTCCACATCCCGATGTACTCATCGGAAATCTCTTCGAAGCCGGTGATCAGACTGTTGACCGCCTGCTGGGCCGCCTCCGCCGCACTGCGCCCAAAACCGAGCGCCAGCACGAACGAGCCGTCGCACGCCGCGAGATCGATTTCGCCGGTCATCGCCACATTGCCGTCCTCGGCTCGCTCGTACGCCTCGACGATGCGGCCGTCGGTTTCGAGTTGTTGCCAGCCGTCCGAGAAACCGACAAAGCCGACCGATCGGGACAGCCATGGAGCGGAACACGCCAACGCCAGCGCGTAACCATTGCGCTCGGCGTACAGCACCGGCGTACCCTTGTAGTCGCCGAGCCAGGCGGTATTGCCCGCGCCGCGGTTGCCGAGATGCGGCGCCAGCAGCGCGTAAACGCGATAGTCGGACAGCGCGCCTTTCAGCGCGGTGAACCGCACCTGCTGCAGCACGACGTCGGCCGACGGATCGGAAACGATGTCCTTATCGATCTGATAGCGGCCGTCGAGGGCGAGATTGCGCAGATGAAATGCGGGAACACCGTCCGCCATCAGCGAAACGCTCGAACGCGCGTGCCGCTTCTCTTCTGAGCAGTACGACGCGCCGTCGGTCACGATCAGCCCGAGATCGCGGGTGCACGCCGAGTCGACCCGCGGATAGTAGACTTCGTCGAGGATGCCGTGGCTGAGCGTGAACCAGACGCGACTCGCGGCGCCGAGCGATGTGCCGACGCCACTCTTGGCGCTCGAGGTCCAGCGCGCCGGAATCCCGGGCCACCCAGGGGCGAGCAGGACAGTCCGGTCCGGGAGACTTTTCATCGGCCCGACTATACCAGCGCGGCGTCGATCCTCGACCTGCGTCAATCGACGGCGCTAGACTGACGCCACGATGCGTATTCTTGTGATCGATGTCGGCGGCACAAACGTCAAGGCGCTGATGAGCGGGCGGACCACTCCCGTAAAAATCCCGTCAGGGCCGACCATGACGGCAAAGGCGATGGTCGCCGCCGTCAAGAACGCGACGGTCGGCTGGAAGTATGACGTCGTTTCGATTGGCTATCCGGGTCCGGTCCTGCACGGCAAGCCGGTCAGCGAGCCGAACAATCTCGGCGGGGGCTGGGTCGGCTTCAATTTCAAGCGCGCCTTCGGCTGTCCGGTGAAGATGATCAACGACGCCGCGATGCAGGCGCTGGGCAGTTATCACGGCGGCCGGATGCTGTTCCTGGGTCTGGGCACCGGGCTCGGCGCGGCCCTGATCGTGGACGGCATCCTCGAGCCGATGGAGCTCGCGCATCTGCCGTACAAAAAAGGACGCACCTACGAGAACTACATCGGCGAGGCCGGACGCCGCCGGCTCGGCAAGGCCAAATGGCGGCGCAACGTCACCGACGTCGTGACCCGCTTGAAAGCCGCGCTCGAAGTCGACGATGTCGTGCTTGGCGGCGGTAACGCCAAGCGCATCAAGAAATTGCCGCGCGGGGTCAGGCTCGGTTCGAACGCGTTCGCGTTCGCCGGCGGCTACCGCCTGTGGAAGAAACGGAGCATCGCGTGACCATTGCTCAGTCCGATGCCCTCGTGTTCTTCGGCGCGACCGGCGATCTCGCATACGAGCAGATCTTCCCGGCCCTCCAGGCCCTCGCGCGACGCGGCCAACTCGCCATCCCGGTGATCGGTGTGGCGCTGCCCGATTGGACGGTCGATCAGCTGCGCGCACGGGCGCGCGAGAGCGTCACGGCGCACGGCGGCGTGGACGAGGCGGCGTTCGCGACGTTGGCGGCCCGACTCTCCTACGTGTCTGGAGACTACAGTTCGCCGGCCACGTTCGAGAAGCTGCGCGGAGCGCTCGGCGGCGCCACCCGTCCCCTCTGCTACCTCGCGATTCCACCCAGCCTGTTCGGCACGGTCGCCACCGGGCTCGCTGCAATCGTGCCAATCGAACAGGCGCGCATCGTCCTCGAAAAGCCGTTCGGCCGCGACCTCGCGTCCGCGCAGGCGCTCAACCGCACACTGCACAAGGCGTTCGACGAGTCGGCGCTGTATCGCATCGATCATTTCCTGGGCAAGGAGCCGGTCCAGAACCTGCTGTACTTCCGATTTGCCAACGCGTTTCTCGAGCCGCTGTGGAATCGCGACCATGTCGAGAGCGTGCAGATCACCATGGCCGAGCAGTTCGGGGTGAAGGATCGTGGCCGTTTCTACGAGGAAGTGGGCGCGATTCGCGACGTGTTCCAGAATCACCTGCTCCAGATCATGACGCTCCTGGCCATGGAGGCACCGGTATCCGGCGACGATGCCGAGGCGATCGGGGACGCCAAGGTTTCGCTGCTCAAGTCGATCCGGCCGCTGCAGGCTAAAGACATCGTGCGCGGTCAATATCACGGCTACCGCGGCGAGCCCGGCGTCGCCCCGCAATCGATCGTCGAAACCTACGTGGCGGCGCGCCTGACGATCGACAACTGGCGCTGGGCCGACGTCCCGTTCCTGATCCGCACCGGGAAGTCACTGCCGGTCACCGCCACTGAAGTCCACGTCCGGCTGAAACGGCCGCCGGTGTGCGTGTTCGATGATTGCGAAACGCCGAACGCGTTCACGTTCCGGTTGAGTCCGAGCGTCTCGATCGCGCTGCGCGCGCTCGCCAAGCGGCCGGGCACGGCGATGGTCGGCGAACCGGTGCGGATGGTCGAACACCATCACGGCAGCGACGAGATGAAGCCGTACGAACGTCTGCTGGGGGACGCGATGCGCGGGGATCACTCACTGTTCGGCGATCAAGCCGGCGTCGAAGCGTCATGGCGTGTCATCGACGGCGTGCTGAACGAGCAGAGTGCGCCGCAGATTTACAACGAGCATACCTGGGGACCCGCCGAGGCCGACGCCCTCGCCGCCGACGTCGGCAGCTGGATCAATCCGCGCGCTCAACATTGAAACCACGCTTCTTCGGTCATACTTCCGAGGTGACGAACGCATCCGACCGGGCCGGCACCGGACCATCGCCGGCGTTGTGCCCGCTCTGCGGCCGGTCGAATGCCTGCGGTCAACTCGCGGGCGCCAGCGAGTGCTGGTGCATGACCACGAAAATCGCCGCGGCGGCGCTCGAAGCAGTTCCCATCGAGATGCGGAACCGCGCGTGCATCTGCCAGGCGTGCGCGCGCAAAGCCGCGGCGGGCACGGTCGGCGCATGACCTGGGAAACACTCGCCAGCCAGCCATCGGCCACCATTCGCCGTCGGGGCCGCTTCGTCGTCGCCGATCTGTCGGGTGCGCATCTCACCATCACCACCTCGGTCAGGAACGGCGGTCAGGCCGACCACCTGCGGCATCTGGTAAATCATCAGAGCTGCGAGGGCTCCGGACACGATGCGCGCTTCCAGGTGATCACCGGGCTCGGCCAGGAGGCATATCACGATCACGTCTGCGACGAAATCGGGCTGGATTCGTCCGCTACCGCGGTGATGGGTACCGCGGCCAACATGAACTACGCGGCGATCGCCACTGAAGAAGATGCCGGCATCATCGTCACCGCCGTGATTACCGCCGGTGTGGCAACCAACGCGATTTGCGCCGGCGACCCGGCAAGCTGGCGAGAGACGCCTGAGGGCATGGCGAAGGTGGCCACCGTCGCCGGCACCATCAATACGATTCTGCTCGTCAATCGGGCGATGACCGCCGCGGCGATGGCGCGCACGATCGTAACGATGACCGAAGGCAAGAGCGCCGCACTGCAGCGCCTCGCGATACCGAGCTGCTACTCGAGCGACCTCGCGACCGGAACCGGCACGGATCAGTTCTGCGTGGCCGCGCCGCTCCACGGCGAGGCGCCGCTGACGTCAGCGAGCCCGCACATGAAACTCGGCGAGATGACCGGCGCGGCGGTTCGCCGCGCGACCGGAGAGGCGATCCGCTGGCAGAACGGACTCGAAGCGAGCCTGACCCGAGGAATCTTTCACGCGCTCGGACGTTACGGCGTCAAAGAGGCCACGATATTCGATGACCTGGCGCCGCTGCTCGCCGCGGGCGATCTCGAGCTGCTGAAGCGAAACAGCAAGCCGGCGTTCTACGAACCGCTGGTCGGCGCGGCGGCCCACGCCGTGGCGACGGTACTCGATCGCGTTCGCCATGGAACGCTTCCGGCCTCCGCCGCACCCGATGCGATCGTTCAACAGGCCGCGACGCTGGCCGCGTGTCTCGCCGCCAATCCCGACGCGTGGCCGCAGTTTCGCGCCCGCCTCCATCAATTGCCGGACAAAGATCCGAAGTCGCTGGTGCTCGCCGCGATAGCGCTCGGCTGGACGGCGAAGTGGCAGGCCCACTGATCCAGGCGCTGCTGCCAGATCCGACGATCCTGGTGATCGCGGTCGCGCTCGACCTGGCGCTCGGCGATCCGGTCTATCCACTGCATCCGATCCGCATCATCGGTTCCGCGCTTTCGACCATCGAGACCGGCCTTCGACGCGTCGGAGCGGATGGCTACGTCGGCGGGATTTTGCTCTTCGCCGCACTCTCGACCGCCGCTACGCTGGCCGTGATCGCGATCGTCGCGGGACTCGCGTACGGCAGTCCCGCGTTCGGACGGGTAGCTCACACCTATTTCGTTTACAGCTTCCTGGCGCTCGGCGATTTGATTCGGCACGTCTGGCGTGTCGAACGCGCACTGGTTGACGGCGACCTCGCGGAAGCACGGAAGCGCATCTCGGCGCTGGTCGGGCGCGACGTCGACCGCATGGATGCGGCTGCCTGCCGCCGAGCCGCAGTCGAAAGCCTCAGCGAGAATCTCACCGACGGTTTCACCAGCCCGCTCGCGTGGTACGCGGTCGCGGGCCTGCCGGGCCTCGTCGTATTCAAAATCGTCAGCACCATGGATTCAATGGTTGGATACAAGACGCCGCGCTACCTCAGATTCGGCTGGTGCGGCGCCAGGCTCGACGACGTGATGAACTATGTGCCCGCACGCCTGACGTGGCTGCTGATCGCGGCGGTGGCCGCGCTTCTGCCGGCCTGCTCCGGCCGCAAGGCGTTTCGAATCGGCCTCGCCCAGCATGGGATCCTGCTCGGCCCCAACTCGGGATGGAGCGAAACCGCCACCGCCGGCGGCATTCAACGACGGCTGGTCGGACCGATCTGGATGAACGGACAACTCGTCACCGACGTCTGGATTGGCGACGCGAGCGATCCGGCCGCCGCGACTCACGACGATGTCGTCCGCGGCGTCGCGCTGGTGACGGCGAGCGGTTTGGCGGCAACACTGGTCGCCGCGAGCGTGCTCGCGTTGGTCTCGACGCACGGCTAGCCGGCCACCCGTCGTTCTGTGATAGCGTGCCGGCGCATGAATCGCCTGTACCTCGCCGTATGCGCCTCTGCCTCGACAATCGCGATTGCGATGTCAGCGGCCGTGTCGTCGCAGACGGCATCGGTCAAGCCGGTCGGCACGCTCGCGCAGATCATGCGCGGCGTTTATTTCCCGAACTCGAACCTGATTTTCGACGTGCAGCAGAACGACCCCGGCATCACCCGGAAGAAAGGCGACGGTACCGATTCGACAACCGACAAGTTCGTGAATCTCTATCCCGGCTGGCAGGTGGTCGAGAACGCGGCCATTGCTCTTACCGACGGCGTCGATCTCCTGCTGACGCCAGGCC
>DASXIR010000143.1:0-16103 GCA_036497895.1 Vicinamibacterales bacterium
GTTGACCGGCGCCGAAGGCGTCGATTGCGCCCGCGATCAGCTTCGGCACCATCAGGTTGAGGCCGTTGGCGGCGACCGTCAACAGCACGATCGCCCCGATCAACGGCCGGTACGGTTTCAGCAGCGCGCCGAGCGACGGGCCCGCCGGGCGAGCGGGAGGTTTGGGATCAGCCACGGTGCATAGTCTCTCATGAGCAATGCCGGTTTACCGAGGAGCCGGCGGTTGGTCGGGTCGAAGCCGTCGAGGGTCAGTGGATGCGTCGCGCGAGGTCGTCGAACCAGTGCTCCACGAAGATGAACTGACGGTTGGTCTGCGGTTCCTTGATCATCAGGAACTGGCGCCCATCATCGCTGACGTCGAAGGCGCGGCCGATCGGAAGCGACAAGTAATTGGCGACGAACAACGGCTCGGGCTTACCCGCGGAGAAGGTGCGGCCGGTGGTCACCGGAACCGAGACGATGCGACGCTCGGGGTCGAGCATGAACAGTTCGTGCCCGCTTCTGGGCCAGACCAGATAGCTGCCGCCGCCGGTCGCCAACTGCTGCGGCGCGTCGTTCTCCTGCCTGGGGAAGCGCCGTACATAGACCTCGTTGCGGCCTGATTCGTTCGACGTGAACGCCAGCCATCGTCCATCCGGAGAGATCGCGATGTAGGGATCGGTGAACGCCGCACCGAGCATCGACCGCGGTGTGCGGTCGCCATCGGGCTCGAAGGTATTGATTTGATAGGCCGCAGTACCAAGCCTGAGTTCGAAGTACGCCAGGACCTTGCCATCAGGCGAGAACGCCAGCGGCGCGAGCACGTTCGGTGACGTGATCAGCAGTTCCGGCTCGCCGGTGCCGTCGATCGAGAGCCGGTACAGGCCGAACCTGCCGTCCTGATTCGAGTAGTAGACCAGGCGCCGGCTGTCCGGCGTCCAGATCGCGTTCGCCTCGTCCGACCGGCCGAATGTCAAGCGTGTGGCAACTTCGCGCGCGACGTCCCACAGCCAGATGTCGGTATCGACTTCGCGCACGTCCATCTCGACATGTCTGCCATCCGGCGAGAAACGCGCGCGCGTGTACGCCTTGGCCGGGGCGTTCAGCCTGGTTTCGCGACCCTGACGATCGAGCAGGACGAGCGTCCGTTGTTGACCCGCGTCGCCGGGCACATACGCGAGCGTGCCGTTTGTTGACACCGAGTAGAACGCAGCGCCGGTCGTATTCGAGGCCGCCTGGCCGACGCCGTTCACCAGCGGGACCGGCGGTCCGCCGACTTCGAGACGGCGCGCATCGAACGGCACGCCGACGATCGCCGCGTCATGAGCGTAGACGAGGTAGCCGGGCGCGAGGTAGTGCGCGTCGGTCCCCCCGTGCACCAGTATCTTTCGCACACCGCTGCGCATTGACTCCGCAACGATTTCCGCATCGTCCCACCGCGTCGCGGCGTCCGGCTTGGCGCTGAAGATCAGCGTGTCCCCGTCGGGCAGCAGCTCCGGGCCGAACAGGGCCTCGTCCGGTCGCGCGGTGATCGCCTGGCGCGGCGCCCCGCCGGCCACCGCGAACTCGACGATGCCGCGTTTTCCCTGGCTGACGAACAGACGATCGCCCGACCAGGACATTCCTGACGGGTTCAACGTCTTCGCGACGAGTGTCGACGCGCCTCCGCCGACCGCAATCTTTCGCAGCTCGGCGGAAACCGCGGACCAGTACAGCAGCCACTGTCCATCCGGCGAGAAAATGGCGTCGGACGGATCGTCGTTCGACCCGCGAATCGGCGTCGCGGTCAATTCGGCGGTGGGCTTCAAGTAAAGCTGCCGGTTGGCCACGTAGACCAATCGCGTGCCGTCGTGCGAGATCGCCAACGGCCGGCGTCCAGCTCGCGTGAAGTTCTGATCCAGCGGCATCGCGTACGAAAATCGAGTGACGCTCTCCGGCGTACTTCGGACTGGGCGGTTCATCAGGATTCGCCCAGCCATGATCACGGTTGCTGCGAGCACCGTGATGGCCGCCAGCGCGGCGTACTGCCATCGGCGGGTCGCTTTCGCACTTCGCTGTGCGAGGACGATGTCGGAGGTTGGAGTCGCAGCCCAGCGAAGCTGGAGAAGCAGGTCGTGAGCGGACTGAAAACGATCGTCTGGATCGCGGGCCATGCAGGTGCTGATGAGACGATCGAGACCGAGCGGCATCGCCGGCACACTCAACGTGATCGGCGTCGGCTCGCAATCGAAGACGGCGGTGTTGAGCTCCGCCGGATTTTGATCGGGGTACGGGCGGCGGCCGGTCAGCATCTCGTAGAACACGACGCCGAAGGCGAAAATGTCGGTGCGGACATCTACTTCGGCGCCGGTGATCTGCTCGGGCGCCATGTAGGGCAACGTGCCGACCATCGTACCGTCCACGGTCAGATTGCCGGCCTCGCCGACTCCGGAAACCGTCTGCACGCCGCTGACGACGGCGGCGGACGTGACTGCTCCCGCCACCTTCGCGAGACCGAAATCCAACAGCTTCGCGCCGTTCCTGGTCAGGAAGATGTTTTGCGGCTTCAGATCACGGTGGACGATGCCGACGCGGTGGGCTTTGTCGAGGGCGTCGGCGATCTGGGTGGCGATGGCCAGCGCCTGCGTCAGCGGCAGCTGCCCGCCCTTCGACCTCGCGAGGCGGCGATCGAGCGGTTCGCCTTCGAGATGTTCGAGCACCAGGAACGCCTGGTCGCCTTCGCGGCCGACGTCGTAGAGGGCGCAGATGTTGGGATGGTTCAACGACGAGATGATTCGCGCTTCGCGCTCGAATCGCTCGCGCCGCGAGGGATCAGTGGCCAGCGGGCCTGCGAGAATCTTGATGGCGACGTCGCGATCGAGTCGCGTATCCCGCGCCAGGTAGACTTCGCCCATCCCGCCGACGCCGAGCAGGGACACAATTTCATACGGACCGAGTCGGGAGCGAGGGGCGACCATGCGGACGGTATCGCGATCATAGCAGGCTGAGTCTCACGTCCTTCATTGAGGAAGGGTCGCGAGCACCCGGCGCGGATCGATGCGCCAGACGTTGCCGGCTTCGAGGTTCGACAGCCACACCGATCCCAAGCCGACCCGGATGGCGTCGCCGCCTTTGCCCGTGAACTGTTGCACCACCGTGTTGGTCGAGGGGTCGATGCGCGACAGCGGATACTCGAACGCCGTCACCCACACCGAGCCTTCGCCGACGGCGATGTCGCCGCCGCCACCCGGCACGCCGACCTCGATCGTGGCGACGACCTTGTTGGTGGCCGGATCGATCCGCGACACGCTGCCGTCGCCCTGGTTCAACGCCCACACCGCGCCGCCGCCGGCGGCAATGAACCGCGGCGTCTTGCCGACCGGGATTGTTTCCAGCACGAGATTCGTGCGCGGATCGACGCGCGTCACCGTGTTGTGCTCGCTGCTCGTCACCCAGAGCGCATCTTCACCAAAGGCGAGCCCGTAGGATCCGGGCGAGACCGAGACTTCGGCAACCGTCAGGTTGGTCGCCGGATCGATGCGGGCCAGCGTGCCCTTCGCGTCGGTGATGATCCAGATGCTCTCGGCGCCCGCGACGATCGATCCTTCGGAGTTGCCGATGCCTGACGGAAACGTGGCCGTGACCTTTCCAGTCTTGAGGTCGATGCGCGTCACGGTCTTGTCGCCGCAGTTGGGCACCCACAGGCTGCCGAACGCGGCGGCGAGGCCCGAGCACGGGCCCTTGCCGACCTCGATGGTTGCGGCGACCGTGTTCGTTTTTGGGTCCAGCCGCGTGACGCTGTTCTTGGGCTTGTTCGAAATCCAGATGCTTTCGTCCGACGCGATCCAGTCCGGCGAGCCGGGGACCGGGAAAACGGCTTCAGGCTGCAGGCGCTCGATCGGGATCTTCACGCCCGGCGTTTTGACGCCGGGTTTCGGTGGTGGAGGCGTCTGCGCGAGCGAAAACCCCAACAGAACCAGGATGCCGATCGTCTTCATAATGGGGGCATAATAGCCCGACATGATTGGCCGGCCGAGTCTCCCCCGAGTCGGACTGTTCGCCCTGGCCGCCGCACCTCTCATTTTCCAGATCGTGGCGGAGGCGCGTCAGACGGCCCCGCCGGCGGCCGCCGCCGCGACCGCGGAGTATTTCGAAGCGAACGTGCGCCCGGTGCTGGCGGCGAACTGTTACGACTGCCACACCGACCAGAGAATGGGCGGCCTGCGGCTCGATTCAGGCGAGGCGCTGCTGAAGGGCGGCCGGTCCGGAGCCGCGATTGTCCCCGGCGATCCCGACAAGAGCCTGCTGATCATCGCGGTACGGCAGACACGCGACAACCTGAAGATGCCGAAGGGCGGCCAGCTGAAGCTGGCCGAAATCGAGGCCCTGGCCGAATGGGTACGAGCGGGTGCGCCGTGGTTTTCCGGCGCAACCACCACCGCCGCGTCAGTCGCGGCCAAGCCGGCCGGCACGACCGTCATCGCCGCGTCCGACGTCAAAGCCTCTACGCCGCCTGCGTACGTGATCAAGCCGGAGCAGCGGGCGTTCTGGTCGTTCCAGCCGGTTCACGTCGCGCCGGTTCCGGCCGTCTCGCACGCGTCCTGGCCGAAGACGGACATCGATCGTTATGTGCTCGCCTCGCTCGAGCACGCGGGACTGGCGCCGGTTCGCGCCGCCGACAAGCGCACGCTGTTGCGACGGGCGACGCTCGACCTGATTGGGCTGGCGCCGAGCCCGGACGAAATCGACGCGTTCGAGAAAGACGACTCGCCCGATGCGTTCGCGAAGGTCGTGGATCGGCTGCTCGCGTCACCGCACTATGGCGAAACCTGGGGCCGGCTGTGGCTTGACGTTGCCCGCTACGGCGAAGACGACTACCGCTCGCTCGACCCCGAGCGCCGCGGCTACAACCCGTATCCGAACGCGTACCTGTACCGCGACTGGGTGATCAAGGCATTCAACGACGATCTGCCCTATGGTCAGTTCGTTCGCGCACAGCTCGCCGGCGACCTGCTCGGCGATCCGGCCACCCGGGCGCGCACGCTGCCGGCGCTCGGCTTCCTCGGTCTCGGCCCGTGGTTCTACGACAACGGTGCGGTCGAGGTGACTCGAGCCGACGAGCGTCACGACCGGGTGGACGTGGTCTCGCGCGGCTTCCTTGGGCTCACGGTCGGCTGCGCGCGGTGCCACGACCACAAGTACGATCCGATTCCGACGAAGGACTACTACTCGCTCGCGGGCGTGTTCCTCAATACCTCGTACCGCGAGTATCCGCTCGCGCCCAAGAGCGTGGTCGACGAGTACAACAAACACGACAAGGAGATCGAGAAGAGAGAGCAGCTGCTCGGGGATTTCCTGGACACCGAGTCGAGGCAATTGCGCGAGACGCTGGCGCTGCAGTCCTCTAAGTACATGACGGCGGCGTGGCGCGTCCTCGGCGAACCGAAGGAAGAGGTCGCGAAGGTCGTCGACGCCGAGAAACTGGACTACGAGCTGTTCGATCGCTGGCTGAAGTTCCTGGTCAAGCCGCCCCAGTTCTATCCGGACCTGAAGAACTGGCAGGAGATGATCAAGGGCGGCGGCACCAAGGCTGAGGCCGCGAAGCTGGCCGACACGTTTCAGTCGACCGTGCTCGACGTGATGTTCGATCGCAAGGAAATCAAGGAGGAGAACGACGTCATCGCGGCGAAGGCGCTGGTCGGCACCAAGAAGAAAGAACCGGCCAAGCTGCCGAGCGACTTCGTGACCAACGACGATTTCTGTCCCGGCTGCGGTCTCGAGTTGAAGAGCCTGCCGGTCGAGCGCAACAACCTCTGGACCGACGTGTTTCAGCGTGACCTGCAGCAGGGGTTCGATCCGGCGCAAGCCTCGGAGAGCATCAAGCCGGGCCTGCTGGCGTTCCGCGGCTGGGGGCTCGAGCGCCAGTTGAGCGCGGACCGGCGGCGCTACATCGACGGGCTCCGCACCGAGATCGCAGCGTTACGGAAGTCGCAGCCGCCCAAGTACGCATTCGTGCACGGCGTCGCGGACGTCGAGACGCCGGTGAACCTCAAGGTCAGCAAACGCGGCAGTCCCTACAATCTCGGCGACGAGGAGCCGCGGCATTTCCTCTCGGTGCTGTCACCGGGCGATCCGGCGCCCTTCACCAAGGGGAGCGGCCGCCTGGAGCTCGCGGACGACATCCTGAGCCAGCCGATCGCGATGCGCGTGATCGTCAACCGCATCTGGAAGGGGCATTTCGGCACCGGTCTGGTCGACACGCCGAGCAACTTCGGTATCGCGGGCGAGCGGCCGAGCAATCCTGAGTTGCTGGAGTACCTGACCCAGCGCTTCATCGATCAGAAGCTTTCGATCAAGCAGCTGCACCGCGACATCATGTCGAGCGCGGTCTATCAACTGAGCACGGACTACGTTGCCGCCAACTTTGAGAAGGATGCCGGCAACCGGTTGTACTGGCGCGCCGATCGCCATCGCATGACCGCCGAGCAGATCCGCGACTCGCTGCTGTCGGTGTCTGGGGCGCTCGACGACAAGATGGGCGGCCCATCGACGCCGCTGTCGCCGTCGTTCAACCGTCGCACGGTCTACGGCAAGGTCAGCCGCTACAAACTCGACGACTACCTGCAGCTGTTCGACTTCCCGAGCCCGAACCTGTCCGCCGAGCGACGGTTCACGACCACCGTCCCGTTGCAGCGGCTGTTCTTCATGAACAGCGATTTCATGCAGCAGCAGGGCGAGCTGATCGCCCGGCGCGTGGCCGCCGAGCCCGACAACACCGCGCGGATTCAGAAGGCGTATCGCCTGATCTTCGGACGGGCGCCGAGCGAAGCCGAAGTCCGCGCCGGCCTGACCTTCCTCACAACCGAGCCGTTGAAGGCATACGAAGAGGCCAGGAACGCGAAGGACGCAAAGGCTGCAAAGGACGCCAAGGATGCCAAGGACGGCAAAGATCCAAAGGCTGCCAAGGACACCAAGGACACCGACGTCGGTGCGCCGGCGTCCGGCCGGCCAGACGATGAGATGGAGAAGGCCGGCGAGGGGATGATGGCGGGTGTCATCGGCGGCGGCGCCAAGAAGGGCGACGCGGCCAAGCTGCTGCCGTCAACGCCCTGGGGACGCTACGTCAAGGTTCTGCTCAGTTCGAACGAATTCCTGTTCGTGGATTGATTGCCATGGCGCCACACAAATCCGCACAGCCGCTGACCCGACGCGACGCGCTCTGCCGCATGGGCAACGGCTTTGGCATGCTGGCGTTCGCCAGCCTCGTCAACGAATCGATCGTGCGTGCGACCGGCGCCCTCGCGCAGGATGGTTCGGTCGATCACCGCAAGCTCGATCACCCAGCACGCGCCAAGCGCGTCATCTTCCTGTTCATGAACGGCGGGTTGTCACAGGTGGACAGCTTCGATCCCAAGCCGATGCTCGACAAGTATCACGGCCAACCGCTCCCCGGCGGAACGGTCGCGACCGAGCGAAAGACCGGCGCGCTGATGCGCTCGCCGTTCACGTTCAAGAAGTACGGCAAGTCGGGCATCGAGGTCAGCGAGCTGTTCCCGCACGTCGGCGAATGCGCGGACGACATCTGCTTCATCCGTTCGATGTACACCGACATCCCGAATCACGAACCGTCGATGCTGATGATGAATACTGGCCACACTCAGGTGGGCCGGCCGTCGATCGGATCGTGGCTGACCTACGGTCTCGGCACCGACAACCAGAACCTGCCGGGCTACGTCGTGCTCTGTCCAGACGTGCCGACCACGGTCGGGCCGCCGCTATGGAACAGCGCGTTCCTGCCGGCGGTGCACCAGGGCACGTTCATCGCCGACAAGGTCGAGAAGCAGACCGACGCCGTGCTGGTCGGCAAGGACTTCGATCCGAAGACGCTGATTTCCTACATCCACAACGACAAGTTCACGTTGACCGAGCAGCGCCGCGAACTCGATCTGCTCGAGACACTCAACCGCGCCCAGATGGAGCGGGAAGCGGTCCGCGACACCAAGCTCGAAGCGGCGATCTCGTCGATGGAAACCGCCTATCGGATGCAGACCGAAGCGCCCGACGTCTTCGACATCCGCAAGGAGAGCGACGCGACGCTCAAGCTGTACGGACAGGGAAGCACGGCGCGCAGTTGCCTGATGGCGGTCCGGCTGGTCGAGCGCGGCGTGCGGATGACGCAGGTCTACTACGCGAAAGGCGACCCCTGGGACGCGCACTCGGACATCCAGGCCCATCG
Source organism: Vicinamibacterales bacterium (assembly GCA_036497895.1). Taxonomy (GTDB): domain Bacteria; phylum Acidobacteriota; class Vicinamibacteria; order Vicinamibacterales; family CAVVIG01; genus CAVQFC01. The sequence continues at coordinate 8,195 of DASXIR010000143.1, forward strand.
CAAGAACGCCAAGGACTCCGACCAGCCGTTCGCGGCGGTGATCAAGGACCTGAAGTCACGCGGCCTGTTCAAGGACACGCTGGTGGTCTGCGGATCAGAGTTCGGCCGGACGCCGGTGATGGAAGTCGGCGGCGGGGCGGGCAGTACGCAGAACGGACGCGACCACAATCCGTTCGGGTTCACGATGTGGCTCGCCGGCGGCGGCATCAAAGGCGGCACGGTCTATGGAGCAACCGACGATTTCGGCTTCAAGGCGGTCGAGAAGCCGGTCCACGTGCACGACCTGCACGCGACGATTCTCTATCTGATGGGCATCGACCACACCAAGCTGACCTATCGCTACAGCGGCCGCGATTTCCGGCTCACCGATGTGTCAGGCAACGTAATTCACGACATCATCGCGTAGCCAGCCGCTCCATCGCGGCGACCATCGCCATCGCGCCGCCGCGATCGTCGGTGCCCTCGACCGCGGGCCGGTCGTAGTAGTAGCGAACGGTCGGGCCCGCGCCGGTGCCACTGCAGACGTCCACCAGCCCACCGTCCGCGGTGATGTGTGCCGCGAGCGCGCGCCAGGCTCGGTCGACAATCGGCGTGTACGAGCGATCGATCCATCCCAGTCGAACCCCGCGAGCCATTGCCGTCAGGATCATCGCGGTGGCCGTCTCCTCTCGATAGGCGCCCGGCCGATCGATGACCTCGCGCCACATCCCGTCCGGCGCCTGCCACGCCGCCACCCCTTTCATCTGCCGGGCGAAGATGTCGAGCAGCGCCTGCCGTGACGGGTGACTCGAAGGCATGACGGTGAGCGTCTCCATCAAGCCGAACGCTGCGAAGCCGTTGCCGCGTCCCCACGCCGCCGGGCCGTCGGTTGCGTGGTTGAAGATGCCATCCGGCTGCTGGAGTCGGGTGGCGTAAGCAATCAGTAACTGCGCTGCACGATCGAGATCGTGTTCCCGTCCCGGCATCGCCGTCGTCCTCGCGAGGATCGCTGAGGCCATGAACATGTCGTCGGTCCAGCCCTGCCCGTACTGCGCTTGGCCGCCCGCCTTTTCCTTCAGCGCCGCCTCTGCGCCCTCGATAGCGAGCGCTCGTGCCGCGGCGTTGGCCGGATCGGCTTTTGCGATTTCGGCGAACACCATCGTGCCGGCGACGGTCGTCAGCTGGATGCGATCGCCAAGCAGCGATTTGGTTCCCGACTGCCACGGCTCGACCTGGGTCATGACCCGGGTTCGCAACCTGTTGTCGCCCGTAAGCGCGGACAGTTTCAGCGTGTTGATCCAGGCCAGCGCCGGGATGTAGCTGATCGACGGCGTTGCGGGATAGCGTTCCGCAAGCAGGCGTGCGACCTCGATCGGCTGGCGCGCGATCCGTTGAGCGATGACCTGGTGCAACGGTGAGCGACCGGTCGCTCGAGACAGAGCCTGCTCCCATTGAGCGTGAGAAGCGGACGCTGGCAGCACCGCCGCGGGAGTGCTTCCAGGTCCAGTGCCACCGTCACGCAGCGCCATCGTCAGCGAGTCAGGCGCCTCACCGCTCGCCGCGTCACTGCGGATTTCGATGACGAGATCCGGTGCCTGATACGCGACCCAGCGCCACAGGTAGCGGCTCTCAGGCTGCTCCGCGTCTTCGTAGAAGCCTTTGACCGGCGGGAACTGAAGGCGACGCGTTTTCGTGTGGCCGTCGGGATCGGCCATCGGCAGCGCCGACACGATCCAGCGATTGCGGATTGCGGTCGGCGCGTCCCGCTTCAGCCAGCGCACAGCGGCCAACACCGCCTGCGCGCTCTGTTCCTCTCCGTCGAGACCGCCAACGATGACCAGGCGCAGCCTGGTCGAGGCCGGATCGAAGGCGGCGGGATTTTCGAGGGTGAGGAGCGGTGCTTCGCTCCGGGTGACACCGGCGGCGCTGACCAGCGAAGGCTCGCCCGGCATCGACGCAACGGCGTTGAGGTCGTCGATCGGCGTGCTGGCGATCGCGGACGTGTGGCCCAGGCACGTAACCGCGACGATCGCAATCGACAGCGCGCCTCTCATCTGGCCTGCGTCACCCGATCAGCGATTCTGCCGCTCTTCGAGGTAGGTGTAGCCGTTCAGGCCATCCTCGTAGAATCGAACCAACCGCCCGGATTCCTGGTAATCGACCCGCCCGGCCCGCACCGCCGTCTCGACGTCGGCCCGCAGCTTCGCGATCAGCGCATCAGTGTCGAAGGCGACGTATTTCAGGACCTCGCGCACCGTGTCGCCCTTGATGACGGCGTCGAGCACGACGTCGCCCTTCTCGTCGAGGCTGACGTGGACCGCGTGCGTGTCCCCGAGCAGATTGTGCAGATCGCCGAGGATCTCCTGGTAGGCGCCGACCAGGAACACACCGAGGAAGTACGGGCCACCCGAGAAGCGATGCAGCGGCAGCGCCCGCCTCACGGTGCGCCGATCGATGAACGAATCGACCTTTCCGTCCGAGTCGCAGGTAATGTCGCCGAGGACTCCCATTCGATCCGGTCGCTGCTCCAGCCGGTGGATCGGCATGATCGGAAACAGTTGCTTGATCGCCCAGCTGTCGGGCACCGACTGAAACAGCGAGAAATTGCAGAAATACGTATCCGACAGCGAGTCGTCCAGGCCCTTCAGGTCGTCGGGCACCTCGTCCATGGACTGGGTCAGCTTCTTGATCTTCATGCAGATCGCGAAGTAGAGGTTCTCGGCCAGTGATCGCTGCTCGAGCGGCAGATAGCCGCCCGAAAACAGGTTCATCGCCATGTCGAGCGCCTGCTGGGCGTCGTGATAGCTCTCGAGCGCATTCTTCGCGCTCAGTTCGTCGTAGGCATGGAGCAGGTCGATCAGCGGCTGCTCGGTCTCGGCGGTCGCGGTCGCGTTCGGTACGAACTCGTCGCCCAACTCGGAGACGTCGAGCACGTTCAACACCAGCATGCTGTGATACGCCACGATGGCACGACCGCTCTCTGAGATGATGGTCGGATGCGGCACTTTCGCTTCGTCGCACACGCTCTGGATGTGGTAGACGACGTCGTTGGCGTACTCTTCGATGGTGTAGTTCACGCTCGACTCGAAGTTGGTCTGGGTGCCGTCGTAATCCACCCCGAGACCGCCGCCGACGTCCATGTATTGCAGGCCGGCGCCCGCCTTGACCAGCTCCACGTACACCCGCGCCGCTTCGTTCAACGCGCCCTTGACGATGCGGATGTTCGGAATCTGGCTGCCGAGGTGAAAGTGCAGGAGCTGGAAGCAGTCCTCCATGCCGAGCGCCTTCAGTTCCTCGAGGCCGCGCAGCATCTCGCCAACCGTCAGCCCGAACTTCGATCGGTAGCCGCCAGACGATTGCCAGCGTCCGCCGCCGCGGGCGGCCAGCTTGACGCGCATGCCGATGTTCGGGCGGACCCCAACCTTCTTGGCATACTCGAGGATCAGCGCCAGTTCGGTGTATTTCTCGACCACCGGAATGATGTTGCGACCGATTTTCTGCGCCAGCATCGCCATTTCGATGAACTCGGCGTCCTTGAAGCCGTTGCAGATGATCGGGGTGTCGTTGTCGGCGAGGGCGGCCACCACCAGCAGCTCGGGCTTCGAGCCGGCCTCGAGGCCGAAGCGATACGGCTTGCCGAATTCGAGGACCTCCTCGACGACCTGGCGCTGCTGGTTGACCTTGATGGGGTAAACGCAGATGTATCGCCCGTTGTACTCGTGCTGCGTGATCGCAGCCTGAAACGCGTCGTGGATGTCCTGGAGGCGGTGCTGCAGGACGTCGCGAAACCGCACCAGCGTCGGCAGGTTGATGCCACGCAGCTGCAGATGGTCGATCAGCTGCTTCAGGTCGATCGATCGCGTCGGGTCCTTGGTCGGATGAACCTTGACGTGTCCGTTTTCGCCGATGGCGAAGTAGCCCTTGCCCCAGCGCTCGATCTCGTACAGTTCGGTGGCGTCCGCAATCGTCCAGGCGTCGCCCACTTCGTGCGCCGAACGGGATCGTTTAATGGAAACAGTCATGAGTCGCAATGATAACTAGTTTGTGGAATTTCACGTACCACGAACGCGCGGATTTTTTGCGATCGGCGGTCAATCGCGTTTGGCTCTCAGCCGGCGGTAGCGGTCGATCAGGGCGTTGGTCGAGCCATCGCGCTCGCGCGCCGGCTCCGCCGCCGTCAGCTGCGGCGCGATGCGCGACGCCAGCACCTTGCCCAGCTCGACGCCCCACTGATCGAAGGAATCGACCCCCCAGATCGTTCCCTGCGTGAAGACGCTGTGCTCGTAGAGGGCGATCAGCGCACCGAGCGTCTCCGGCGTCAGCCGCTCGGCCAGGATGGTGTTGGTCGGACGGTTGCCCTCGAAGGTCCGGTGCGCGACCAGCCGCTCGGCGGTTCCCTCGGCGCGAACTTCGTCAGCGGTCTTTCCGAACGCCAGCGCCTGCGTCTGGGCGAAGACGTTGGCCATCAGCAGGTCGTGATGGTTGCCGAGCGGGTTCAGCGACTGACAGAAGCCGATGAAGTCGCACGGAATGAGCCGGGTGCCCTGGTGGATTAGCTGGTAGAACGAATGCTGGCCGTTGGTACCGGGCTCGCCCCAGTAAATCGGACCAGTTTCGTAATTGACGCGCTCGCCATCCTGCCTCACATGCTTCCCGTTGCTCTCCATCGTCAGCTGCTGCAGGTAGGCCGGGAGGCGGTCCAGGTACTGGTCGTAGGGCAATACCGCGACGGTCGAGGCACCGAAGAAGTTGGTGTACCAGACGGTGAACAGGCCCATCAGGACGGGCAGGTTGTGCTCGAACGGCGCGGTCCGGAAATGCTCGTCCATCCCGTGAAAGCCGGCCAGCAGTGCTTCGAAGTTCCGTGGACCGGTGGCGATTATCGTGGACAGGCCGATCGCGGAGTCCATCGAGTAGCGGCCGCCGACCCAGTCCCAGAAGCCGAACATGTTGGCGGTGTCGATGCCGAAGGCTGCGACCTGCTCAGCGTTGGTCGATACGGCGACGAAATGACGTCCGATCGCCCGCTCGTCTCCCAGCGCGTCGATGGTCCACTGCCGCGCCGTTCGCGCGTTGGTCATCGTCTCCAGCGTGGTGAACGTCTTCGACGAGACGATGAACAGCGTTTGCGCCGGGTCGAGATCGCGGGTCGCCTCGACGAAATCGGTACCGTCGATGTTCGAGACGAAGCGAAAGGTCAGGTCCCGCGCGCTGTAGTACTTCAAGGCGTGGAAGGCCATGACCGGACCCAGATCCGACCCGCCGATCCCGATATTGACGATGGCGCGGATACGTTGACCGGTGTGGCCCAGCCAGCGGCCGTCGCGAACCTGATTCGCGAACGCCGTCATCCGGTCGAGCACGCCGTGGACGTCAGGCACCACGTTGCGCCCGTCGACGACGATCGAGGCGTCGCGCGGCGCCCGGAGCGCCACGTGCAGGACCGCTCGTCCCTCGGTGGTGTTGATCTTTTCGCCGCTGAACATGGCGCCGATCCGCTCCCGCAGGCCGCAGGCGGCGGCCAGTGCGATCAGGAGGCGAATGGTCTCGTCGGTGACGCGGTTTTTCGAGTAATCGAGGAAGAGACCTGCAGCCTCGGCCGTCAGGCGGTCGCCGCGGCCAGGGTCGGTTGCAAACAGCGAACGGAGGTGGACGTCGTGCAGCTGCTCCGAATGGGCCTGGAGCGCCTGCCAGGCCGGCAGATCGGTGAGTGACATCCGCCTATTTCTCAGGCGGCCGTTCCAGGTGACCGCCGAACTGGAAGCGCATCGCCGACAACAGCCGGTTGGGGAAATCGTCCTCGCCTCGCGAGCTGAATCGCTGAAACAGGGCGGCCGTTAGCACCGGCGCCGGCGTCGAGCTCTCGATCGCGGCGCTGGCGGTCCAGCGTCCCTCGCCAGAATCCGAAACGCGACCCGAGAACTGCTTCAAGTCAGGGTGTTCGGTTAACGCTCGAGCGGTCAGGTCGAGCAGCCACGAGCCGATGACGCTGCCGCGCCGCCAGACCTCGGCGACGTCGGGCAGCGGCAGCACGTATCGGTAGTGCTCCGGATTGCGCAGCGGAGCAGTTTCGGCATCTGCCGTCCTGGCGGTCGAGCCGACGTTGGCATGGGCCAGGATGTTGAAACCCTCGGCGTAGGCGGCCATCAACGCGTATTCGATGCCGTTGTGCACCATCTTGACGAAATGGCCCGCGCCGGATGGTCCGCAATGGAGGTACCCCTGTTCAGCCGTGCTTTTTCGGGCTTCGCTTCCGGGAGTGCGCGTTTCCGTGCCCATGCCAGGCGCCAGCGTCTTGAAGATCGGATCGATATGGACGACCGCCGCCGCGTCGCCGCCGATCATCTGGCAGTAGCCTCTGTCGTCGCCCCACACACCGCCGCTCACGCCAACGTCGAGGTAGCGGATGCCGCGTGCGCTGAGTGCTCCGGAGCGCCGGATATCGTCGATATAGTGTGAGTTCCCGCCATCGATGACGATGTCGCCCGATTCGAGCAGCGGCGACAGGTTGTCCAGGGTCGAGTCCACGACCGCAGCGGGGACCATCATCCAGACGACGCGGGGACGCTCGAGCTTCTTGACGAAGTCCGCGAGCGAACTCGAGGCCGCGGCGCCTTCTTTGGCCAGCGACGCCACACTGGCGGGCTGCGAGTCGAACACGACACAGGTGTGGCCGTCCCGCATGAGCCGGCGCACCATGCTGCCGCCCATCCGTCCGAGGCCGATCATTCCCAATTGCATGCTGATGGTTCCTCGATCCTTCAACAGTCTAAGCGAAGGCACGCGGCAGAACGTGCAAAGAGCGTGTATCGACGGGTTACTTCGCCGCGGCGCTGGCCTTTTCGACCGCTTCCATGACCCGAAGCATGTTCCCGCCGAGGATCTTCAGGATGTCCTGTTCCGAGTAGCCCTTCTGGAGCAGCGCCTCGGTGAGCTTCGGCAGCTTGGACGCGTCTTCCATCCCGATCGGCATGGTCGCGCCATCGAAGTCCGAGCCGAGACCGACGTGATCGACGCCGGCGACCTTCACGGCGTGATCGATGTGCTCGACGATTTTCTCCCAGCTGACCTTGGGCAGCTGTCCGTTCATCATCGCCGCGGTGTTGACGCGAGCCGATTCGAGCGTCGAACAGGCTTCGTCGCCGCCGCATTTCTTGGAGAGAGCGGCCAGCTGTTCCACGACGCCGCCGGTCGTCTTGTCGCTGGCGATGCGGTATTCCTCGCTCAGAAAGCTGACTTCGTAGTTGATCATCACGACGCCGCCGTTCTTGGCGAGCGCGCGCAGCATGTCGTCGGTCATGTTGCGGGGGTGCTTGTCGATCGCGCGGCACGACGAGTGCGATGCGATCACCGGCGCACGGCTGATTTCAACCGCGTCGTAAAACGTCTTGTCGGCGACATGCGAGATATCCACCATGACGCCGAGGCGGTTCAGTTCGCGGACCACATCCTTGCCGAACGGCGTCAGGCCGTTGTGCGCCGGCTTGTCCGTGGACGAGTCAGCCCAGTTGTTGTTCTTGAAATGCGTGAGCGTGAGATAGCGCACGCCGAGCGCCGCGTACAGCCGCAGCAGCCGCAGATCGTCGTCGATCATGTGGCCGCCTTCCATGCCCATCAGCGCGGCGACCTTGTGCTCGGTCTTGGCGCGGCGGACGTCGGCCGCCGTGGTGGCCAACATCAGGTCGTTCGGGTGCAGACGGACTGCCTCTCGCACCGAGTCAATGAGATCCATCGCCTTCTTCACCGCCGGAGGGCCGGTCAACTCGCTCGGCACCCAGATCGAGAAGAACAGCGCATTGAGCCCGCCCTCGCGCATCCGCGGCACGTCGATGTTGCCGTTCGCGTTGCGCTTGCTGATGTCGAAGGTCTTGTCCGACAACAGGCGCTGAGTGGTGTCGTCGTGCGAATCGATGACGATCGCCCGGTTCTG
>DASXIR010000144.1:0-7240 GCA_036497895.1 Vicinamibacterales bacterium
AACGCAGCGGCACGCATGATCGATGCGCGCAGTCTACTATAATCGCGCCATGCCGATTGGCAGCGCCGTTCACGCCCGTACCTTTGCGCTGGCCGAGAGTCTCAACTACCGCGAGTGGTCCGGTTACTACACGGTCAGCGCCTACGAGGCGCACCACGAACACGAATACAACGCCATTCGCAACGCCTCCGCACTGATCGACGTGTCGCCTCTGTTCAAATATCGCCTGACCGGACGCGACGCGATCGCGCTGGTCGATCGCGTCATCACCCGCGATGCGTTCAAGCTCGCCATCGGTCAGGTCTACTACACCCCCTGGTGCGACGAACACGGCAAGGTGATCGACGATGGGACGGTCACGCGGTTGGACGAAGACGAATTCCGCTGGACGGCCGCGGATCCGAGCCTGCGCTGGCTGACGCAGAACGCGGTCGGTCTCGACGTCGCGATCGAAGACATCTCCGAGCGGACGGCGGCGCTGGCGCTTCAGGGACCGACCTCGGCCCGCCTGCTCGACGCCGTCGCCGACGCGGATGTTCGCAGCCTGAAATACTTTCGCGCCACGCGCGGCGCCATCGCCGGCGTGCCGGTGGACATCTCACGGACCGGTTACACCGGCGACCTTGGCTATGAAATCTGGATGCCGTGGGACCGCGCCGTCGAGGTGTGGGATGCGCTGATGTCCGGCGGTCGTCCCTTCGACATTCACCCTGCTGGAATGCTGGCGCTCGACGTCGCCCGCGTCGAAGCCGGCCTGCTGCTGATCGACGTCGACTTCAACAGCAGCAAGAAAGCGCTGATCGAGGCGCAGAAATTCACCCCGTACGAAATGAATCTCGGTCGTCTGGTCCAGCTCGGTGCCAGGCCATTCGTCGGGCGCGCGCCGCTGATGCTCGAGCACCAGCGCGGTCCATCACGCCGTATCGTCGGGCTCGAAATCGACTGGCCGTCGGTCGAGAGGCTTTACGATGCCGCGGGCCTGGCGCCGCAGATCGCCGCCGCCGCGTCGCGCAGCGCTGTGCCGGTCTACAAGAGTGGTGCACAGGTCGGCCGCGCGACGACCACGACCTGGTCGCCCGTGCTGAAGAAGCTGATTGCCCTGGCAACCATCGCCGGCCCGCACGATGCAGACGGCACCGCGCTCGAGTTCGAGATCACCGTCGAGGCAGTGCGTCATCGGGTGCCGGCCACGGTCGTGAAGACGCCGTTTTTCAACCCGTCGCGAAAGACCGCCCCGCCGCTGTTCTGAGTGCCGTAACCGGCATGGCTCCTGAAGCAAAGAAAGATCTGGACACGGCCGAGCGCGAGCTGTGCGCGCTGATGCAACGGTATCTGGCGGGTGAGCTCGAGGCGTTCGACGGGATCTACGGAGCGTTGGCCGGCCGCGTCCGCGGCTATCTCCTGTCGCAGTGCCGCGACGCGGCGAGAGCGGACGATCTGTTGCAGGAGACGTTCCTGCAGCTGCACCGGTCGCGCCGTACCTACGAGCCGGGCCGGCCGGTGACACCGTGGGTGTTCGCGATCGCTCGGCACGTCTATCTGATGCACCGGCGCAGCACCGGACGCCGGCTGCGATTCGAGGACGCGCTGGCGGCAGACCGGTCGGGCGACCGGGCTCGAGATGACGAACGGACGATCGTGCACGCCGATCAGATCGAGCACGCGCTGCGTGACGTGCCGGCGGATCAGCGCGACGCGTTGCTGCTGCATCACGTCGAAGGCTGGAGCTTCGTGGAAATCGCCGGACGGCTGGGCATTCGCGTGAACGCCGCCAAGACGCGCGCGTTTCGCGGCGTGCGGAAGATGAGAGAGCAATTGAGAAAGCCGCCAACCACCCGATGACGAACGTTCCTCCTTCGCTGAGAAACGCGATCAAGCGTGACCTGCGGCCAACGCGGCCACTGAAGCCACCGGCTGTTCGTGCGCTCGCGCTGCTGCCGCTTTCGGTGGCGATCGTCATCGCTGTTCCGGCGCTGCATTTTTTTCGTCCGGACATGGGGATCATCGGCGTGGTGCGCGCCTGGGGCTTCTCGGCCGGGCAGGCGATCGCCGGACTGGTGATCGTCGCGGCCGCGCTGCGCGAGTCGATTCCGGGGCGTAGCCTGTCGCGCTCGACGCTGACCTGGACGCTGGCGGGCGGTCTGCTGATTCCGTTCGTGCTGTTGCTCCTGACCACGAGCAGCTTCGACATCGGTCCCGCTCCCGGTGATGGATGGGTTGAAGGCGCGGCGTGCTTCCGGATCTCGGCGCTCGCGGCAGTACCGGCGCTGCTGGTCGCAGCGTTTCTCGCCGCACGGGCGTATCCGCTTCGTCCGCTGGTCGCGGGCGCTCTTTACGGGTTGGGCTGTGGCCTGGTGGCAGACGCCGGACTGCGTCTGTATTGTGACTACTCGGCGCCGCTGCACGTTCTCTTCGCGCACGGCGGCGCCGTCGTCAGCGTGACCCTGGCGGGAGCACTGATGGCCGTCGTTGCGTCGCGGCGATCACCGTAGGGGCGGACCTTGGATGCCCCTCAGCTACTCTTCGTTCATGAACGGATAACGGTATTCAGTCGGCGGGTTGAAGTTTTCTTTCACCGTCCGCGCACTGACCCAGCGTGTCAGGTTCAGTTTCGACCCCGCCTTGTCGTTCGTGCCCGATCCGCGCGCGCCGCCGAACGGCTGCTGACCGACGACCGCGCCGGTCGGCTTGTCGTTCACGTAGAAGTTGCCCGCCGAATGCCGCAGCGCCGACATCGCGTGAACAATCGCCCGTCGATCCTGCGCGAACACCGCACCGGTCAACGCGTACGGCGATGTCGCATCCACCGTCTTCAGTGTCTCGTCCCACTTCGCATCGTCATAGACGTACGCGGTGAGGACCGGTCCGAAGATTTCCTCGCACAGCAGTTTGAATCCAGAGTCGGTCGTCTCGACCAGTGTGGGGCTGACGAAGTACCCCTTGCTGCCGTCGGTGGTGCCGCCGGATAGAATCTTCGCGTTGCCGCGGCCGTGTTCGATGTAGCCGCTGATCTTGTCGAAGGCGCGCTTGTCGATCACCGCACCCATGAAGTTGCGGAAGTCGCGCGGGTCGCCGACCTTGATTTCAGCCATCATCGCGACTGCGCGGTCGCGGACCCCGTTCCAGATCGATCGCGGCACGTACACGCGGCTGGCGGCGGAGCATTTCTGTCCCTGGAACTCGAAGGCGCCGCGAACCATCGCAACCGCGAGCGCGTCCACGTCAGCCGACGGATGGGCGACGATGAAATCCTTGCCGCCGGTTTCACCGACGATGCGCGGGTACGAACGGTAGCCGGACATCGACGCGGCGATCGTCTTCCACATGTCGTTGAAGACGCCGGTGCTGCCGGTGAAGTGCACGCCGCCCAGGTCGCGATGCGAGAGCAGCACCTTCGAAATCATCACCGGATCGCCGGGCAGGAAGTTGATGACCCCGGGCGGCATACCGGCGGCCTCGTACAGCTTCATCAGGTAGTAGGCCGAATACATGGCGCTCGAGGCCGGCTTCCAGATGACCGTGTTGCCCATCAGCGCCGGCGCGGTCGGCAGGTTGCCGCCGATCGACGTGAAGTTGAACGGGGTGACCGCGTAGACGAAGCCTTCCAGCCCGCGGTACTCGAGCTGGTTCCACATCGTGTTGTCACTGAGCGGTTGCTCGCTGAGCAGTTCTTCGGCGTAATGTGTGTTGAAGCGCCAGAAGTCCACGAGCTCCGCGGCGGCGTCGATTTCCGCCTGGAATGCCGTCTTCGACTGTCCGAGCATCGTCGACGCGTTGATCGTGTCGCGCCACGTCGTGCGCAGCAGTTCGGCGGCTTTGAGGATGACGGCCGCGCGATCTTCGAACGCCCAGCCGGACCACTCCGCACGAGCGGCCGCCGCCGCGTCCACCGCAGCCAGGACGTCTTTCTCCGTGGCGTGATGATAGGTGCCGAGCACGTGCTGATGGTCGTGCGGCATCACAGTCGGTGACGTCTTGCCGGTTCGAACTTCCTTGCCGCCGATGAACAGCGGGATGTCCACTGTCTCGGCAGCCATCGTCTTCAGTCGTGCTTTGAGCGAGGCGCGCTCGGGCGAGCCCGGTGCGTACGACTTGATCGGTTCGTTGACGGGCGGCGGCACCCGCCGGCGCCCGTTGAAGGATGCGTATGAGGAGGACATAGCCTTTCAGTTTAGCGCAGGGAGTTGAATGATGGGAATTGCCGCGAACTGTCTTTCGACTAATGCTGCACGCCGAACGCAAGCAGCACGTTGCCGGGGCGACCGAGGTGATCCCCGTATCCCGAGTTGAGATACAGCATGCCGCCGGCGACCGTTGGACCGGGGCCCTGCATCGCCCCGCCGCCGGCCCGGATTTCGTTGAGCGTCCGGAACTCGCGGTTGGTGTCGAACTGCCACAGAATCGATCCATCCTGCGTCGAATGCGCGCGCAGTGCGCCATCGTTCGATCCGGAGAACAGCACACCGGGAATCAGCGTAGGCGCCGAAATGAGCGCCGCGCTGCAGCCGGCGCCGCCGCCGCAGGCGAGCGGCAGCGGTGGGACGTACCACGCCCGTTCGCCCGTCGTCAGGCTAACGGCGTGCAGCCCTCCCGGCTTCGGATTACGGATGTCGGACACAGGGAAGTACGCTCGCTCGGTATCGATCGCTGCGCCCCACTGAATGCCACCCCAGATCGATCCCTCACCAGCGCGGTATTGCCAGATGGTCGCGCCCTCCTTGTCGGGGTCCAACGCGTACGCCATTCCTGATTTCTGACCGACGATGATGAGGTCGCGGCCGCTGGGGAGGGTGACGAGCATCGCTGGCGTGCCGAGATCGAAATCCGGTCCTGCCTTGTCGCCGCAGTTCGGGCCGCCGGCGCGGCAGCCAAACACGTCCTGCGCGGTCAGCTGCTTGATCCACTTGATGGTGCCGGTATCGAGATCGAGTGCGACGACCGCGTCGCTCGTGTCCTGCGCCGGCATGCTGTAGGTGTTGCCGGTTGCGGCGTAGACGATGCCGCGCCTGGCATCGATGGTCGGCGCCGCCCAGACGCCGACACCAGCCGGGCCCCAGAGCATCACGCCCGCTGCATTCTTTCCCGCCGGCCGCGCTTCGGGTACGAGAAACCGGCGCCAGACGATGGCGCCGGTCGTCGCATCGAGCGAGTTGATGCTTCCGCGGAAGGTGCAGCAGGCATAGCCCGGCTGCGAGGCCGCGGTCTCCTCGATCGACGACACCGGAACATAGAGCCGGCCGCGAAAGAGCGTCGGCGAGCCGGTGATGCGCGCCAGCGGGTGATCGTCCATCCGGCGCGACCAGAGTTCGTGACCGGTCGCGGCATCGAGCGCGTAGACGTTGGCGCCGGTGTCGCCGAAGTAGACGGCGAAGCCGCCCGATCCTTCGCGCGGTCCGAACGCGAGCGCCGTCCGTACGCCGCTCTTCGCGGTGAACGTCCACTGGATGCAGCCTGTCTTTGCGTCGAGCGAATACACGGTGCCGTTCTGGCCGCCGATGAACAACCGGCCGGCCGCGACCGTTGGCTGTGACCACGCCGACGTCGCGTCGGGAAATCCGAACGCCCACTGCAGCGTCAGTTTTGGTACTTGATCGGCGGTCAGCCCTGCGGCTGAAGCCGGTTGGAAGCGTGTGTTGGCGATCGACGGCGACCACCCGTTCCAGCCCGGGGACGCGGCCGGATCCGGCAGCGCCCCGGGAGTTGCGGACACATCGCAGCGTCCGACCTTTGCGCCGGTGATGTCGCCACCGAGTGCCTTGCCGCTCAGATACTCGGCGACGGCGCGTCGTTCGGCTCCGCTCAGGCGTCCACCCTGCGGGCGCATACCGCCGGCGGTCAAGGCCGTCAGGATCGCTTCGGGGGAGCGTTGTCGCAGGACCTCTGGTGCAGGCGCACGCGAGCCGGTCGCGCCGTCATGACACGTGGCGCAGTCGCGCGCGAAGATAGCCGCGCCATCAGGCGGTTGCGCGGCCGCGGTCAGGACCGCCGCGAGTCCGACGCCGCCGACGAGGACGATCGCGAATTTCAACACCAGTCGCTTGGCTGAAGCCGCGCCAGATCTCAGAAGGCCGTCGCTATTTGCGGGCCGGCGCCAGATACTGCTGATCGGTGACCGGCTCGAGCCACTTCACCGCGCCCTCGTAGATCGTGAGCTGTAACGCGTCCTCATCCGGTGCGGCGCCGTGCCAGTGTTCGACGCCCGCAGCGGTCCACCACGGCTGGCCCGGCAGCGTTTCGATTACCGGACCACCGCGGACCTGCGTGCGGCCGCGTCCCTCTTCGAGCATCAAAAGCTGCCCCCAGGTGTGCGTGTGCCAGTTCGATCGGCTGCCCTTGCCGAAGCGAAGGCGAGTCGCGTGCACCGCCGCGGCATCGACGCTGGTCGGCGCACCGCCGGTGAACGTACTCCGTTGTGCGCCGCCCTGCGCGGTCGCCTGAAATCGCTCGCCAAGTGTAAACGTGATGCCGGCGATGGTCAGCAGTGCGGTCAGAAGCGTTGTTCGTGTCATAGTCCCCCGCCGGCGGAGCGTCCCGCTCCGATGTCGGAGCCCTGGCGCCCCGGCGTCTGATTGTTCGCGCTGCGCGTGCCCGCTATTTCGTCACCGTCACCGTGACGTTGTCGTACGTGAAAATCGATCCGTCGCTCGCAACCGCGCGCAGTACGTAGGTGCCCGGCTCCGTGAAGGTCGCGCGGGTAGTCCACTTGCCGTCGGCTGGCGGCAACGGAATCGTGTAAGGCGGCGACCACGGTGAGTTGGCGTAAGCGCGAGTGTCGGTCCAGGCCTTCATCTGATCTGGATCGAACGTGACGGTTGCGGCCTTGCCGCGATACACGATCCACGACAACCGTAATCCCGGTCCGCTCGAGGCGACGATCGACGAGGGCGGCCGGTAGATCTGGCTCGGCGTGGGCGCGGGGCTGGCCGCGCGCGGCGCCGGTGCCGCTGACGGCCCCTCGCCGGACATCTGGCCGCCGGCGCTCCGCGGCTGCGGTTTGCCGTCCCGGCGGGCCGGCAGGTTGTCAGGATCGCCGGCGAATGCGATCAGGGGAAGCGGTGCGCCGACTTTGACCGTGCGTTTCCGGTCGCCCTCAACGCGGAGTTCCGGCGGAATGTTGGTGCGCAGCTCGTCGCGAAGACTGCCGAAATCACCGCCGACCTCAGTCGAGATCACCTGGTTGTCGATCTGGTAGTCGGTCTTCAGGGACGCGAACGCCTTTTCGGTTTTTCCATTCGCGGTC
>DASXIR010000145.1:0-8362 GCA_036497895.1 Vicinamibacterales bacterium
CGCCGGCGACTTTGCGCGATTGATCTGGATACCCGCCGGACAGCGGGTGGACAACGAGCGGCAGAAAAACCTGATCGAGCAGTTGAAGATGGATCCGAAGATCGCCGGCCGGGCCGATCTGCTCGAGACCTTCTTCGAGGACCTGCGTACCATGATGCAGGACTGGCTGAAGCGGGCCGATCCTGTCCCAGTCGTGCCCCCGCCCAAAACCCGCGGCACGTCCTTCTCGAAGCTCTACATCGTGGCCGACCCGCGCGATGCGGCGTCGCTGGCGCCGTGGTCGGAAGGTTTGTTCGCCGAAGGGGTCGAGGTGGCCGTCCCGATTTTCGAGGGCGACGAGAGCGAGATCCGCGAGTATCACGAAGAGAACCTCGCCCAGTGCGACGGCGTGCTGATTTTCTACGGCGCCGGCAACGAGTTATGGCTGCGCCGGAAACTGCGCGAAGTGCAGAAGGCCGCGGGCTACGGCCGGACCAAGCCTCAGCCGTCGATCGGCATCTGCCTCATTGGTCCACGCACGCCGGAAAAAGAGCGGCTCCGCACACACGAAGCGACCGTTCTCCCGCAATGGGACGGCTGCGCGATCGAGCCGCTCCGCCCCTTCATCGCTCAGATCAAATCAGGTGGGCCTGTTTAATCCATTTCCTGGATTGCGACCCTTCGAGGCGGACGAAGAGCACCTGTTCTTCGGCCGCGAGAAGGAAACCGACGAACTGCTGCGGCGGCTGCGTACCAATCGTTTCCTCGCGGTGGTCGGCACGTCGGGGAGCGGCAAATCGTCGCTCGTGCGGTCGGGGCTGATTCCGTCGCTGCAGGCCGGCTATCTGGTCGGCGCCAGCTCGAGCTGGCGCATGGCCGTGTTACGTCCGGGCGAGGATCCGGTCGGCAACCTCGCCGCGGCGCTCGCGCATCCCGACGTGCTCGGGATCACCGACGAGGAATTCGCTGCGACCAACCGCGTCTTGATGGAGGCCACGCTTCGGCGTGGCCCGCAAGGTCTCGTCGACGCCGTTCGCCAGGCGCGACTGCCGAAGGACCATAACCTGCTGGTGCTCGTCGATCAGTTCGAGGAACTGTTCCGGTTCCGCCGCAACGCGCACATCGCGCACTCCCGTGACGAAGCCATCGCGTTCGTGCGCACGCTGCTCGAAGCTGTCCGCCAGCAGGACCTGCCGATCTACGTGGCGTTGACGATGAGGTCGGACTTCATCGGCGATTGCATGGATTTCCCGGGCTTGTCCGAAGCGGTGAATTCGGGCCTGTACCTGGTCGGGCGCATGTCGCGCGACCAGCTGCGCTCGGCGATCACCGGCCCGGTCGCGGTCGGCGGCGGAACG
This sequence comes from Vicinamibacterales bacterium, assembly GCA_036497895.1. Taxonomy (GTDB): domain Bacteria; phylum Acidobacteriota; class Vicinamibacteria; order Vicinamibacterales; family CAVVIG01; genus CAVQFC01. The sequence goes on from DASXIR010000145.1 coordinate 1,338, forward strand.
ATTGCACCGCGGCTCGTGCACCGGGTGTTGAACGATCTCGGTGACGATCAGGATCAGCTGCCACTGGTCCAGCACGCCCTGATGCGGACGTGGGAGTACTGGGCCGGGACGCGCACCGAAGCGGCCCCGATCGACGTCGCCGACTACGAAGCGATCGGCACCTTCAACGGTGCGCTGTCCAGGCACGCCGAAGAGGCGTACGCGGAAGCGGAATCGGAGGGTCTCGCGTCGATTGCCATGCGCGTGTTCCAGGCGCTGACCGACACCGTCAGCGACCCGCGCGGAGTCCGGCGTCCGACATCGGTCGGCGAATTGGCGGCGATTGCCGGAGCGTCGGAGTCGGACGTGGCTCGTGTCGTGGACGGGTTCCGGCGGGCGGGCCGCAGCTTCCTCATGCCGCCAGCGGCCGTTGCTCTGACGCCCCGGTCGATCATCGATCTGTCGCACGAAAGCCTGATGCGCTGCTGGACGCGACTCATCGACTGGGCCGAGCAGGAGCGGCGGGCGGCGGAGTTCTACGTCCGGCTGTCGCGAGCGGCGCGGTGGCGCGCCGAGGGGACCGGTGGTCTGTGGCGAAACCCCGAGCTGGAGCTGGCCGAGCGCTGGTTGAAGGAGAACGAACCGAACGCCGCGTGGGCCAGTCGCTATGACGAAGGCTTCGAGCGCGCCCGCGCGTTTCTCGCCGATTCGGTCGAGGCGCGACGGTCGGAGGAGCTGCGGGTCGAGCGCGAGCGCAGGACGCGGCTGCGGCGCGCGCAAGGCGCGGCGGCCGTGCTCGGCGTGTTCCTGATCGTGGCTTCGGCATTGGCGTACCTGGCCTGGCGCGAGAGTCAGCGCGCGGAAAAGAATCTCGACCTTGCCAGGGCGGCGGTGGACCAGTCGCTGTCGTCGGTCGATCGCAACCCCGCGCGGGTCGGCGCCGACGTTCCGCAACTCGACGAGCTCCGCCGCGATCTGCTCGGCAAGGCGCAGACGTTCTACACCGCCTTCATGCGCGAGGAGCCGACCAGCGAAGCGCTGAAACGCGATGTCGCGCTGGCGCACGTGAAGATCGGACACATCAACCGGCTGCTCGAGAAACCAGCCGAGGCCGAGAACGAATACAAGGACGCGATCGTGCGCCTGCGCGGGCTCGCCGACACCGATCCTTCGAGCGCGCTCCAGGAGGCGCTGGCCGACGCCAATAACTGGCTGGGCGAGACCCTCCGTCCGCAAGCCGCACGCGCGGCCGACGCCGAGGCTGCTTACAATCAGGCGCTCGAGATCCAGGGCAAGCTGGTCACCGAACAGCCCGCCAACGCTCAAATCCGGCGGGAGTTCGCGCGTTCCCACTACAACCGCGGAATCCTTCGCGCCGAACGCGGCAACGCCGCCGCATCCGAAGCCGATTTCCGTGAAGCGATTCGCCTGCTCGAATCACCAGGTGCAGGAGGAGGCGCGGCGGCTCAGGAACTGGCGCGCGCGTACAACAATCTCGGAACGCTGCTCGCAGACGACCCCAAGCGCTCGGCGGAGGTTGGCCCGCTCTGGGAAAAGGCGATCGCGATAGACGAGGCGCTGGTGGCCGCCGATCCGGAGAACCGCGAGTGCAAGATCGAACTGGCGACGTTCTGCGCCAACATTGCGCCGCTGCTGAAGGAACAGGGAGCCGATGCGGAAGCAGACCAGCGGAGCAGGCAGGCGTTGAGCCTGGTGCAGGAACAGGCGCGCCTGGCGCCGTCTTTGACGGTCACGCTGGCCGACACGCACAGCCTGCGGGGGACCATCCTCGAGGCCAAGAGCGATCTGGCGGCGAATCGCGAGTACGCCGATGCGCTCGACCTGTTCGCGGGTGCCGGCGATCAGCCGGCGGTGCGGGCGCGCCCCGATTACCAACTGCGGTTCGGAGACCTTCTGGTAAACTTGGCCGCCTTGCACCCGACAAATGCGGATCGTCGAGCCCTGCTCGGGCGCGCGGTTCGCGCCTACGCCACGATGGCGGAAACGATTGCGTCGAGCGGATCGCGGGCGGAGGCGCAGGCGGCCGCCGACACGATCGCCAGGATTCTGCCGTCGATGCCGCAGCCGAATCGAGCAGAACTGACGGCTGCTGCTCGTCAACTTTCGAACAGACTCGGAGACCCACGATGAAACGATTGCTCGTCCTGCTGCTGCTGCTGCCGATGCCCGCAGTCGCCCAGCAGCTGTCCGTGCCCGCCAGCGGCCCCTCGGCCGTCGATAGCCCCGCGGCGGTCGATGGCCCCGCGGTCATCGATGACGAGCAGCGTCCTCCGGCTCCAGCGGCGCGGCCCGATCCGGGCGCGCGGCGGCGTCCGAGCATGGTCGGCTACGTGGACGACAGCTCGATCTCGTCGAAGGTGCGCATCCGCTACGACGCCGGCTACGGCATGGAGTCGCCGGACCGCGCCGAATTCTTTTACGCGAAGTGCGGCTGCTATCGCGGACTGCCGGCCAGCAACCCGGCCTACGATCCGAACGCCCCTGGACCCGGGCCCGGCGTCGTGAGCAACCTGAATTTCGGCCAGCTGTACATCCTCGGCGAGTTCGCGCCGAGCGAGAAGTTCTCGGTGTTCGCGCAGCTGCCGTTCCGGTTTCTTCGGCCGGACACGTTCGTAGCCGGCACTGGCAGCTTCGGCAATCAGAACGGCCTGTCCGACATCACGTTCGGCGCAAAAGGCGCGCTGATCTCGAAGCCCGAGCGGCAGCTGACCGCACAGCTGCAGATCGGCACGCCGACCGGTGACGCCGCAAAGGGACTCGGCACCAACCATGCGACCATCGAGCCGTCACTGCTGTACGAGGAACGCCCGAACGATCGCTTCGCGTTCGAGGCCGAGTTTGGTGACGTCATTCCCACCAGCGGATCCGCCGGCGTCCCGACCTCGAGCGCCGACAATTTTTCGAGCTCGGTGATTTACTACGGCATCGGTCCAAGCTACGAGGCGTATCGGTCGCCGTCGCTCAGCATCGTGCCGGTCGTCGAGCTGGTCGGCTGGCATGTGACCGGCGGGTTCCAGACTCCGAGCAACAGCACCGATTCAGCGACCGGCGGCTGGGACATCGTCAACATCAAGTTCGGGGCGCGCCTGATGTTCAAGGATCACAGCTCGATGTACATCGGCTACGGTCACGCGCTGACCTCGGACTCCTGGTACAACAACATCCTGAGACTCGAATACCGGATGGCGCTCGGACGCTGAGCGCCGAGCCCTCGGCGCTGGAGGAGCCATCGAACTGTGTCGTCCTTGGTGCCGGGTGCTTGGTTCTCGGTCCGTCCCGGGGTCCCTCGTCCTCGGTGCGCCGCGCCGTTGCGATCCGGACTGAGGACCAGGAACGGACCAGGAACCAGGCACCAAGTCCCAAGGCCAGATCGCTTCGTGCACGACACCCATGCGAAAAAATGCTTTATAGGCGGCGGAGGGCGATGCGCTGGATCGAGTGGTCGGGTGCTTTCGCCAGCACCAGGCCGGCACGGCCTCGGGTCGGCAGGATGTTTTCGCGCAGGTTCAGTCCGTTGATGCGATCCCACAAGTCCTCAGCCACTGCCACCGCCGCAGGCACGGTCAGGCCGGCGTAATGATGGAAATGTGAGAGCGGATCGGCGAACGCGGTCTCACGCAGCTTGAGGAACCGCTCGACGTACCAGCGCCGCAGGACCTCCTCTTCCGCATCGAGGTAAATCGAGGTGTCGAAGAAGTCCGACACCACCACTTCGCCCTCCGGTGCGGACGCGCTGTTGGTGCTCGAGAGCTGCAGGATGTTCAGGCCTTCGACAATCACGACGTCCGCGTCACTGACCTCGATCGTCTGGCCGGGCACGACGTCGTAGAGAAGGTGCGAGTAAACCGGCGCTTCGACGCGGCGGTGACCGGCTTTCAGGTCGAACAGGAAGCGCAACAGCCGGCGCAGGTCGTAGCTCTCCGGAAAACCCTTCCGGCTCATCAGCCCGCGCTCGTTCAGAATCCGGTTCGGGTAGAGAAATCCATCGGTCGGGACGATCGCGATCGTCCGGCGTTGTGGCGCAGCCAGCATCACCCGTTGCAGCACGCGAGCGGTGGTGCTCTTGCCGACCGAAACACTTCCCGCCAGCCCCACGAGGTAAGGCGTCCGCGGCAGTGGCCGCTCGAGGAACTTCGAGGTCGCGGCGCGCCGGGTTTCGGTGGCGGAAATGTTCAGCGACAGCAGACGGGCCAGGGGCAGGTAGATCGCCCGGATCTCGTCGAGCGAGACCGGGTCGTTGAGGCCGGCCAGTCCCGCGATCTCCGATTCCTCGAAATCGAATGCGGTATCGCCGTGCAGCTCCGCCCACTGGCGGCGCGTGAAGTAGGCGTAAAGCGACAGCCGTTCTTCGGAGGTTCCGGGCACAGGCCGAGTCAGGGTATCAAGTGGCGGCGCGGGTGACAAATCGGGACGGAAGGGCCGCTCCAGACCCACGGCCGCCGGCTGCCGGGCGCCCGAGGCATCGCAGCCGTCGCGGTCGAGCCGGGGAAAACGTCCAGCGCAGGGGCATCGTCCGGCGAATTGACTGCATATGCAGCTAAATTTCTGCAGTACACTCTGAACGTGGCGAGAGCGATTCTTCGACCGGACGAGTGCGTGCTCCGGCACGTCACCCGGACTTCGCGAGCAGTGGTCAACGCGTTCGATGCGGCGCTGGCGCCGATCGGCCTGACCGGCAGTCAGTTCAACGTGCTGATGAGCCTGGACCGGGGCGGCCCGATGACGGTCAGCGCTCTGGCGAGGCACGTAGGCGCCGACCCGACGACGATCCCGCGAACGCTGCGTCCGTTGAAGCTGGCGAAGCTGGTGTCGTCGCGCCCTGGTGCAGACCGCCGCGAGCAGCTTATCGCCGTGACCCCGACCGGCCACCGGCGCCTCGCAATCGCTCGGCGCCGATGGACCGTTGTGCAGCGGCGAATTGTCGAAGCGATCGGCCGGCCGTCGTGGATTGCACTGACGCGATCGCTCGGCGCAATCCGTCAGGCCGCCAGGACCGGGGTCAACCCCGCCGCCTGACTCCGCTTACTTCTTGATCGCGTTGCCGACGTCTTTGATCGCCTCGCCGACTTTCCGGCGCGCGTGACCGACTGCGTCCTGCGCGTTGCCCACCGCCTCGTCGTCTTCGCCTTCTTCCACCAGATTCGGATCGTTCGTCAGATTGCCGAACGCCTGTTTTGCTTGTCCTTTGACCGCGGTCGCCTTGCCCTCGAGCTCGTCCTTGTTCATGTTCCCTCCACAAGCGGAGTCAGCATGACGCGTACCGCCGCTCGCGCCGGCTCGACGACTACTTGAGGATGGTTTCGACGGGAAAATCGGGGGGATTGATGTCGACGACGACCGAATTCTGGAAATGCACGGACAGAGTGCCGGCGAGCTCTTCCTTCTCGGATGGCGCCCCGATCTTCCGCTCGACTGCAGCTGCGTCGAGGCCGTCGAGCTTGACGCGGCCCTGCGCGGACGCGGTGATCGCGACCAGCGTCAGGCCGATCCACAGCGTCAACCAACGCATCACTTCATGATGCCGACCGTCAGCGCCCGTGCGCCGTCGCGCATTCCGCGCGCGACATCGATGCGCAGCAGGCCCGCCGACCCCGGCATCCGGACGCGCACGCCTAGGCCTAAATCGATCTGTCCTGGCGTCGGCACGCTCGCCTGACGGGTTGCCCGCGCGATGTCGGTGAACCCCGCGATCGCCACGCGCGCCAACGCTGGACCATCGAGCCAGCGTTGAACCTCGACACCGCCGAATGCCAGCGTGCGGCCGAACACAGACGGCCCGGTGGCGTCGATGATGCCGTCCTCGAGCAATGGATGGGCCCGCAGCAGTGGCTCGCGCGCTTGACCGGCTCCCGCACCTGGCCACAGTCCGATCGGCGCCGTGTCGCTGACCCGCTCGGCGCCGATGGTGCCGCTTACCACCCAACTTCGCGGCTCGACCGACGACCGGGCAGTCGCTGTCACGCCGGCGGTGCTGAATGCCGGGCCGGCCGACACGGAAGTCCACCGCGTGAATGTGCCGGCCATCGATACGCGATCGGCAAGCAGCCGTTGCTCGAGCGATCCACTCCCGGCAATCGCTCGAGTTGCCGCCTGGGTCGGCTCGTCGCGCGGAGAAGCCTGAACGCCGGGAACCGCGTTCCACGCGTCGAACCCGGCGGATATCGAGTAACGAAGCGATCCGGTCAACCAGTCGCTGACCGAGAGCGCCGCGTGCGTGCGCGTCTCCTGCACGACTCGATCGGGGCCGACGGATCCGAGTCCGCCGAACGAGAATGCATCCGACTGCCAGCTGCCTTCGACGCGCCAGACACCGGGCCATCCGTGGACCCGCGGCGCCGCAAATGCGAGGCTGACCGCCGGACGATTCGCCCACCATCGCCAACTCGCTGACCACAGGTCGCCCTGACCGGTAAATCCCGGCAGCGCAACCGTCGCTTCGCGCTCCACGCCGGCCTGGACGGCGGTCGCGGACCACTCCGCGGCGCCGCTCGGGACCGTCTGGTGCTCGGCGATCGCCACATCCACCGTGGCAAACCCATCGCCCTCAGGACGCAGCGTCAGCCGCGTCGATGCCGCGTCGGGAAGGTCCCCCAGTCGCCGCTTCGCGCGCGCGAATGCGTCGGCGGTCAGCAGCTGATTGGCGCGGATTCCCACCGCGTCCGCGATCGCCTGGTAGCGCGAGTGGTGCAGACCCTCGATCTGCACCAGATTCACGCGTGGTTTGCCGATCCGATTCCACGCCCGCAGCGCCCGCACGTCGTCGCCCTGCATGAACAGGCTCGAGCCGAGCACGTCGAGTGCGTACGCGTCATTGGCGTCGAGGCGAAGGGCCTCGCGCGCAAGCGCCTCTGCGTCAGTCCACCGATGCTGCGCGAATCGCACGCCGCTCAGTTCGCGAACGGGTCCCGCAGCGCGCGGGCAATGCGACCGAACCTCGCCGAGGAGTTCGTCTGCGGAGTCCAGACCCTGGGCCTGAATCGCCGACATCGCGCGGGCCAGCCTTCCATCGCAAGTGGCCGATCGAA
>DASXIR010000146.1:0-6179 GCA_036497895.1 Vicinamibacterales bacterium
TTCCTCGCGGCGCAGTCCAGATTCCTAAGAGAGTCCGCTCGAGTCCATGTCAGTCTTCGTCCGGCGTTGCTTCACACGCACGAGGTCAGAGGTTCGTCCTCTAGCGCCCACCACATTCAATCGACATTTTCAGATACTTACGAGTTTCTAAAAACATCTGAGTGTGTCGGCGATCCGAAGCCGATGGTGCTCTCTAGTGTCGCTACCGCCGTACGTACAGGATGGCGAAGCCGCCTGGGAGAGCCGTCGCTTGAAGCGGGTACGGCTTGTGTCCAGGACGAGTGACCGTTCGGCCAGCAATGATCCCAACAGCCGAACCAAACATGACGTCACTGAGGTAATGCTCGTTGTAATTCAGCCGCGACATGGCGACGTACGAGGCAAACACGTACGCCGGCACGAAGAAGCGCCAGTCGAGGTGCCGTTCGAGGGCGGTTGCGAACGCCATCGTGTCCGCCGCATGGCCGGACGGGAACGAGTAGCCACTGCCGCCGTTCGGTCGCGGCCGCCGCACCGTGTATTTCAGGCTCTCCACCATGAGCTCAGAAATCAGCTCCGCCTGAATCAGGTCGCTGCCCAGATGCGAGATTCTCTTGTCGTCGATGCCGCGACCGATCCCGTAGATCGTCGCTGCCGCCGGCAGCAGGACATAGAGTTGCCCCAGGGTGGCACCGGGTTTGAAAAAGCGGTCCCAGGTCGGACCCATCAAGACGGCATTCGCCGTCGGGTCCAAAGGATGTACGGCCAACGCCAGTCCACCGCCGATAGCTGTCCACAGCACATTCTCTTTAGACGGAAGATGCTGAACGTCGCCAACCAGATCGCCAAGCATCGCCTTAATGCCGGTGTGCTGCGGAGTGGGCGGTGCCGGCGCTGGCTGACCGACGCCGCCGTCAAATCCAAACGCACCCTGATCGTCAGCTGACGCAGAAACGTTCGACGCGGGTACCGTCCTCGGCGTCGACAAAGCGGCATCGAGATAGGCCCCAGCGTCCAGGACCAGGTCCGGTGGCCCGGTGATCGCCTGTTCTTGCGCGGCAAGCGGCGACACCATGCAGCATATTGTCAGAAAGCCGATTAGCGTCCGCACACGACTGATCGTGCCACGGGGAAGTCGTGCCGTCGATAGCCTCGTCAGGGCGAAATGGCACGAACCTTCGATGGGCCAATCACGATTCATGCGACCCCTTCTCCATTCGATCGAGGCTCCGATTCCTGGAGTGCTCTCTAGTAACGAAACCGTCGTCGCCCGCCCCGTTTATCGCGAGTCTCCGATCGTTCGTCGCACCGTGATCGCGAATCGCCCCCCACCCGCGTCGGGCAGAATCTCCACAGTGCTCCACGGACCAGTGCGCCGGCATGCGAGATGAATCGCGTGAACGCCGACGAAGACCGCGGCCGACCTGTGATGATGCGAGCGCGTTCCGAGGGCGATCAAGGCCAGTCCGGCCATCGCGTCCGCGGATCGTATGGACGGGGTCCCGGTCAGTGTGTTTGTCAACGTCTCGACCAAGGGTCGTACGTCGAGTGCGCCGGGAGACTCGTTGAGGGGCCCCATGGAGAGGATTGGCCGGGCATGCGACTGCAGGACGGCGGCCACGACTGACGGATCAACCACCAAATGGTGCGGTCGATCGTCCGTGGACATCTGTGCCTCAACCGGCACGGCAAGGGCAACCACCAACACGATGACGCTAGCGCAGCAGACGTTCATGCTCGACCGTGGCGATTGAGTGCAACCCCTGCGCCGATCGATACCGCTGAGCGACAGCCGTGAACGAATGCGGCTCGAAACGTGGCGTTCAGCGGACGGGCCTCATGAGCATTGCTACTAGCGCCCCGACGGACGCCGACGGCGATAGTGACCCTCAGGCCGCACCTCGCGCGGTGCGAGTAGAATCGGCCCAGCATGCGCCGCCTGCCGATTTACGTGCCGCGAAGCGACGTACGGCCGCGGATAGCCCCGCGCTGATATTCGTTCAACGTTTCCTGTCCAATGCCAAATGAGATGAAAACATTACTCGCGGTCGCCGTCGTGACGGTGCTGTGCTCAGTTCCAGCGTTGGGCCAACGAGGCAAGCCGGCGGAGCACCCGCAGGGCCGAGGCCCTGAACGCGGCGTGGGTGGCGGGCATATTCCCGCGCACGGTCCGGCACCGGTTCGCATGCCGTCCCCGGCCACGCGCCCGGTCTCTCCGCCGGAGGCGCCGGCGCGCACCTACCGCGATCAGCCGACGCACCCGGAGGCGCCCCACGTCCACGCTGAGAACGACCAGTGGATTGGTCACGATACGGGGCGCAACGACCCCCACTACCATCTCGACCACCCGTGGGAGCATGGACATTTCACCGGTCCGATTGGCGCGCAGCACGTCTTCCGGCTCCATGGCGGCACGCGGGAGCGATTCGGGTTCGAGGGCGGGTTCTTCTCGGTCGCGCCGTACGACTACGGCTTCGTGGGCGACTGGTTGTGGGACAACGACGACATAATGGTCTACCCGGATCCCGATCACGACGGGTGGTACCTCGCCTACAACGTGCGGCTCGGCACATACGTGCACGTGACGTACCTGGGGATGTAGGTCGCGTCAGCGCGCTGGCTGGCGGATCCATGGCGGAGAGTCGACACACGGACGTAACTGACTGGTCTCCATGTCCAGCCGTCCGCGTGCGGAACTTCTGTGCGGTGGTGCGCAGATCGCGGCACACGGCGGCACCATCGACGGCGCCGAGCGCGCGGTAGACTAACGGCCATGCAGAAGATACTGGCGACGGTGATCCTCGTGATCAGCGGCGTGCTCGTCGGTCGCGGTCAGCAGGCCGCGCCGCGCCCCGTCCATCTCGCCCTCACCGAGGGCACCAACATGGCGGCCGCGCTGTCGCCGGACGGCCGCACGATCGCCATCGACCTCCTGGGAACGCTGTGGACGTTGCCCGCACAGGGCGGCGCGGCGACGGCGATCACCGACATCTTTCTCGACGCGCGGCAACCGTCGTGGTCGCCCGACGGACGGCGCCTCGCGTTTCAGGCGTACCGCGACACCACCTGGCAGATCTGGACGGCCAACGCCGACGGCACGGACTTGAAACCGGTGACGTCGAGTGCGTTCGACGATCGCGAGCCGGCCTGGTCACCCGACGGCACGCGCGTCGCCTTCTCCTCGGACCGCAGCGGCAGTTATGACGTGTGGATCGTGACACTCGCCACGGGCGCCGTTCAGCAGATTACGACGGCCGCCTCGAACGAGTACATGCCGTCATGGCGGAGCGCGACAGACGTCGGCTACGTGTCGGACCGTCGCGACAAGCCCGGCATTTACGTAGCGCCGGCGACGACGACGGGAGCGACCGAGACGCTCGTCGCGTCCGCCGATGGCGCGCTCGCCGCTCCGGCCTTCGGACCTGACGGCGCGGTCGCCTTCAACGCGATCGCTGGCAGCCATAGCCGACTCATGGTCGGTGACCGGAACGTGGCCGATTCCGATGAAGACGTGTTTCCGTTCCGTCCGCAGTGGCTGCCGAACAACGAGCTGTTGTACACGGCGGATGGCAAGATCAAACGGCGTCCGGCCACGGGTGGCGCAGCACGCCCGATCGAATTCAGCGCAGCCGTCTCCTTCACGCGTCCCGCGTTCACGCCCAAACGCCATCGCTTTGATCTCGCGGGACCGCAACCCGTGCGCGGCATCATGCATCCAGCCGTGTCGCCCGACGGGCGGCAGGTCGCGTTTGCGGCGCTCGGCGATCTCTGGGTGATGCCGGTGGACGGCGCGCCGCGTCGGCTCACCACGGATCCGGCCCTCGACACCGACCCCGCCTGGTCGCCGGACGGGACGTCGCTGGCCTACTGCTCCGACCGCAGCGGTGCGATGAACATCTGGATCGCCGATGTCGAGAGCGCTGCCGCCCGGCAGCTCACGCACCTGACGGCGGCCGCCACACTACCGGCCTGGTCCCCCGACGCCTCACGCCTCGCGTTTGTCGATGCGGACGGGCAACTGCAGGTCGTGGATGTCAAAAGCGGCGCGGTCAGAAAGATTCACGATCATCTCAACGAGCCAGGCCGACCGAGCTGGTCGCCGGATGGCTCGGCCGTCGTCGTGTCGTCGCTGAAGGTCTACTCGACGCGATTTCGCGAAGGCACGAACCAGGTGCTGCGCGTGCCCCTCGACGGGTCGGGCGATCGCTGGTTCGATCCGTCTCCGCACAAATCGATCGGCATGCGTGAAGACTCCGGGCCGATCTGGTCGCCCGACGGCACACAGATGGCCGCCATCGTCGACGGCCTGCTGACGGCGTGGCCGGTCGGCCGCGACGGCGCGCCGCTCGGGCCGCCACGTCCGTTGTCATCCGACCTGGCGGGCTCGCCGACGTGGACCGGCGACTCGCGACAGATTTTGTATCAGACCGATGCCGGCCTGACGCTGGTCGATGTCGGCGCGCGGCGCACGGTGCGCGCGATCACGCCGCGCCTGACGTGGACGCAGGCGCCGCCACGATACGTCGTCTCGGGTTCGAGCGTGGCCGAGCGGACCAAAACGATCCACGCCGGCCGCTTGTGGGATGGCCGCAGCGACGCGCTCCAGCGCGACGTGGACATCGTGCTCGAGGGCAACCGCATCACGAGCGTCGAGCCGCACAGAGATGGTCGTCCCGGCACGCTGATCGACGCGTCGAACGAGACGGTGATTCCCGGGCTGATCGAAATCCACACGCACCTGAGCGAAACCTTCGGCGAGGCCCTCGGCCGAGCGTTTCTGTCGTGGGGCATCACCACGGTGAGGAACCCGGCGACGAACTCGTTCGAGACGATGGAGTTTCGCGAGGCGTTCGAGTCGGGCGCGCGGGTCGGACCGCGGCTCATCACGACGGGCGAGCCGTTCGACGGGACACGCATTTACTATCCGGGCGGCACGTCGCTCGGCGACACCGGCCAAGTGCCGCTGGAGCTCCAGCACGCGCAGGATTTTGGCTACGACTTCATCAAGACGTACGTCCGGCTGCCGGATCTGATGCAGAAGCGGATCATCGAAGCGGCGCACGCGATGGGGATGCCGGTGACCTCGCACGAGCTGTATCCGGCGGTGGCGTACGGCGCGGACGGCGTCGAGCACATCCGCGGCACGAGCCGTCGCGGCTATTCCCCGAAGATCACGGCGCTCACGCGGTCGTATCGCGACGTGATCGATCTGCTGACCGCGTCGAAGATGACCTTGACGCCGACCATCGGCATCCAGGGCGGTTTCCGCCTGCAGACGCTGCGCGACGCCTCGTGGATCGACGATCCGCGCATGCAGAAGCTCTATCCACCGTCCGTCGTCCAGCGCTGGCGGGACGAGACACGCACGCCGGCGTCCGCGGCCACGCTCGAGGAGGCGCAGCGACTCGTGACGCCGCAGGAACGCACCGTCTATCAAGTCGTCAGGGGCGGCGGGCGTGTGACGGCCGGCACGGACTCGCCGATCAATCCGTACGGGCTCAGCTTGTTGATGGAGCTCGAGAACTACGCCTCGGGCGGCTTGACGCCGGTCGAGGTGCTGCGGACGGCGACGATGGTCTCGGCGGACGCGATGGGGGTCGGCGCAGACATCGGGAGCATCGAGCCCGGCAAGCTCGCGGATCTGACGTTCATCGACGGCGATCCGCTGCAGCACATCGCCGATCTGGTGCGCGTGCGGCGCGTGATCAAAGACGGCAACCTGTACGACGTCTCGTCACTGGTCACACGTTAATCACCCGACCGCTGCTCCGCTGACCCATCCGAGGTCGGTTCCTGCGAGTCTGAACACGAAGAAAAGCAGCTGCGTTCGCCACCGTGCCACACGTTCGACGCTATGACACGGCGCTCGCCGCAAAGACGTCAAGCCGCATGGCGGCGTCGCGCAGATCCCCACTGCCCACGATGTTGTACCGTTCGAACAGCGCCCGGGTCTTGTGGCCGGTGAGCTGCATCGCCGTCAGTCGGAAGATTTCGGTGGGACCGCAGCGGGACCGACCATCGCTGGGTCGAGTGCGGCGGCGGTAACGGATAGTTGAGCCGCCGCTCCTCGGCGGCTGCCAAGGCCCAGATTCGCTTGACACGGCGTGCCAACGTCAACGCATATGATGTCGCTGACGATTCGGCCCTGCATCGTGCTGGTCCAGTCAACATGCAAACCATCGTTGTCGTTGACTACGATC
>DASXIR010000147.1:0-12031 GCA_036497895.1 Vicinamibacterales bacterium
CGGCTCGTCCTTGTCAAGGGTGCGGATTTCACGTCCGACGCTGTTGACCACGACACGCTTGGCGCCGTCGTTGCCCTTCAGCATCGCGTTGTAGACCTTCTCGATGCCGGCCTGACCGACGATGTCGCCGCTCTTCAACCCTTCGTCGTCCGACACCTGGGCATCGTTCACTTCGCCGACATAGCCGAATAGGTGCGCGGCAAATTTCTCCGGATAGGTCCGCGTCGGCACCCGCTCCACGCGGACGTCGGGCAGCTCGCTGTCGAGCCGGTGCGCCATCACCGCGGTGACCTGCGCGAAGGAAGCGTCCTGCACGATGGTGATGGGACGGTACTCCGGCTCCCGTTTGTGACGGTTGACGATGTCGCGCACCGTGGCTTCATCCAGCCCGATGACGTCGGAAAGCATCTGAATCGTCCGGTTCAGATCCTTGGTCTGCTCACGAACGATCGAAATGCTGTACGACTGGCGGTTCTCGACCAGCACCTTCATGTCGCGATCGAACACGATGCCCCGCGGCGCGCGCAGGGGCAGGGTGCGCTGGTGGTTGTTCTCGGCCATCTCCTCGAATTTCGCGTGCTGCACGACCTGCAACACCCAGAAACTGACGGCCAGCACAGAGAACACCACGATCACGACGTACTGGAGGATCGACAGCCTGGTGCCAACCTTGCGACGATCTTCAACAGCCATAGCTCGTTACTCTGCGGGACGTCGCCTACCGGCGCAGCCGCGTGCGCGATGCACGACGGCGTTCAGCCGCACCCGGCAGAAACTCGACCAACTGAAACACCAGCACACCGATGACGGCGTTGCTCGCGGCCTGGCCGGCAACGACCGTCATGGACGTACCAAAATGACGCAAATCGAGCAGAACGTAAAGCCCCATGAACATGGCCGCATGAAGGACGGCGGCCCCGAAAAACACCAGAAACCTCGGCAATGGCTGCGAGACGATGAACTGAGTGCCGATGAAACCGGCCAGAAACCCGACAATCGTCTTCGCCAGCCCGCCAATGCCGATCACGCCGCTCGACATCGCGTCCTGAATCAGACCCGCAAACGCGCCGGTCATCAGCCCGGTGGCTGAGCCGGACGTCAAAGCGACATAAACCACCACCACCAGCACGAGGTCGATCGCCACCGCTCCCCGCACCACGAACCGTGCGAGCGTCGTCTGAAGCGCGAGCGCCACCGCGACGGCCAGGATGATCCTGGCCGCCTTCACTCCGAGGCCCCCGACGCAGGGTCACGCCCGGGCGTCGGCGTGACGACCACCAGCACGTCCTCCAGACCAGAAAAATCGACCGCCGGCCGCACGATGATGCGGTGATACGCGCCGCCGCTCTTCTCGACCGTCTCCACTCGTCCGATCACGAAACCTTTGGGATAGATGCCGTCGATGCCGGAGGTCACGATCACATCGCCGACGATGACGTCCGCGGCGTCGGCGACGAAATCCATCCGCAGCTGCCGGTCGCCCTCGCCCACCAGAATGCCCTGGGCGCGCGAACGCTCGACGATGCCGCCGGCGGCCGCGTTACGGTCGATGAGGAGCTGCACCTTCGCGGAGCGCACGCTCGAAACGACGATCCGTCCCACGACGCCGGCCGGCGAAATGACGCTCATGTCCTTCTTGAGGCCGTCGCCGGCACCCTTGTCGATGGTGACGGTTCGAAAGTCCGGAGTGGCCGCCGCCCCGATGATTTCCGCGACGACCGTCGAGAGCGCCACATGGCTGCGCAAGTCGAGCATCTGCTCGAGGCTGCGGGATCGATCCGCCAGTGCCCGCTGCTCCTGCAACGCGACCTGGGTGACGGCGAGCTGGCGCTTCAGGTCGTCGTTCTCGCTCTTCACCCGTCGCAGGCCGATGTAGTTGCTCCAGGCGTTCCGAAAGCCGGACACGATGCCGAAGGTGCCGCGCTGCGCTTCCGAAAACACGCTGAACGTGACCTGCTCGAGCACGGGGACGCCTGACCGCGAGTTCACTTGCGCAGAGATCAGCAGAATCTGCGCCAGCACCACCGTCAGGAGCAGGTAGCCGGTCCGTTGCCGTATGTCGATCAGCGCCACTAATCGATCGAAATCTTTCGAAGCAGGTTGAAGTCCGACAGCATCTTGCCGGCGCCGAGCACCACCGACGACAGCGGATCTTCCGCCATGGCCAGCGGCAGGCCGGTTTCTTCGCGCAGGCGCTTGTCGAGGTTCTTCAGCATCGACCCGCCGCCGGTCAGGACGATGCCGCGATCGACGATGTCGGCGGAGAGTTCGGGTGGCGTGCGTTCGAGCGCCACCCGCACGGCGTCGACGATGACGTTGACGGTCTCGGCCAGTGCCTCCCGGATTTCCTCGTCGGTGATGGTGATGGTCTTGGGAACGCCTTCGATCAGGTGCCGTCCCTTGATTTCCATCGTCAACCGCTCCTCGAGCGGGAAGGCGGAACCGACCTCGATTTTGATCGCCTCCGCAGTCCGTTCGCCGATCAGCAGGTTGTACTGTTTCTTGACGTACTGGATGATCGCTTCATCCATTTCGTTACCGGCGACCCGGACCGCCTTGCTGTAGACGATGCCGGCGAGCGAGATGACCGCGATGTCGGTGGTGCCGCCGCCGATGTCCACGATCATGTTGCCGGACGGCTCGGTAATCGGCATGCCCGCGCCGATCGCCGCAGCCATCGCCTCCTCGACGAGATGGACTTCGCTGGCTTTGGCGCGGTAGGCGCTGTCCTTCACGGCGCGCTTTTCGACCTGGGTAATCTCGGACGGGACGCCGATGACGATGCGCGGCCGCACCATCACGTTGCGGCTGTGCGCCTTCTTGATGAAGTAGGTCAGCATCTTCTCGGTGACTTCGAAGTCAGCGATGACGCCGTCCTTCATCGGCTTGATGGCGACAATGTTTCCCGGCGTGCGGCCGAGCATGTCCTTGGCGTCCTTGCCAACCGCCTCGACCCGCCCGGTCACCTTGTTGATGGCGACGATCGAGGGTTCGTTGACGACGATCCCCTTGCCGCGCGCATACACGCAGGTGTTGGCGGTACCGAGGTCGATCGCCAGGTCACTCGAAAACAACGAAAGCATCGAACGAAGACTCAAGAAGACTCCTTCCACGGGCAAGGCGTGCAACCGTGTGAAATCCCGATCAGAATGGTCTGACGGTCAGTTATCGGCTGGAACGACCGCGGCCTGAATACCGTTCTTGCCGGAATCTTTGACCTGGTACATCGCTTTGTCGGCGGCCTGGACCAGCTCTTCCGAGGAGGACGCCACGTCCGGCAGGGTCGCAACCCCCACCGAAACGGTGAGGTGAATGTCGAGGCCCTCGCCAGCCAGAAATTTGTGGGCCGCGATCTTCTCGCGGATACGTTCGCCCACGGCAAATGCACCCTCGCCGCCGGTGTCGGGCAGGACCAGGGCGAACTCGTCGCCACCGAACCGGGACACCATGTCGGTTTCTCGAGCGCTGCGTCGAATCACGGCCGCCGCTTCGACCAGCGCGCGGCTGCCGCACAGATGGCCGTGCCGGTCGTTCACCGACTTGAACCCGTCGAGATCGACGAACAGCAGCGACAGCGGCCGGGCGCTGCGCGACGCCCGCTTGGTTTCCCGTCGCAGCGCCTGATTCAGATACCGCGAGTTGTACAGCTGCGTCAGGTCGTCGGTGACCGACAACGCCTCGGTGTGCTTCACGCGCAGAGCGTTGTCGAGCGCGATCGCAGCGGGCTCGAGCAACACCCGGACCGCGCGCAACGTGCTCGCGGTCAGCTGCGGTGACCGCGTCGCCGGCGCCGCATCGAAGGCCACCAGCGCGCCGACACGCCGGCTGCGGCAGACCAGCGGCAACGCCAGCACGGCGCCGACCTCGGCGTGGGTCACGCGCGTGTCCCGGCGCAAGTCCGCCGACGCAAGCTCCTGCCCGCGATTCATGACCCAGGTGGCGATCGTCTCCGGCGCCGCAGCCATCGCCGAGACGACACCGCGGTCGCCGAGCACCGAGAGGTGTCCTGATTGATCGAGCAGCACCACTGCCCAGCACGGCGCCGGCAGCCAGGACGAGGCGCGTTCGACGAGCGCCTCCGCGATCTTGGCGGGATCGAGTGTGGCATTGACTGCGCGCATCAGATCGAGGAGTGTGTCGCGCCGCTCGAGACGACGGCGCAATTCGCCCTGGACGCCTCGAAGCCGCGCCGAGAAGTCGGGTCGCGGTGCGGTGCGTGACGCGCGGCTCGCGGAGCGGAGCCTCGATCGGCTTTTTCCGGCAGGACCGGCGGCTCGATACAGTGCGACCGGCATCCGGGTGGGTCGAGTGGCTGGTGACATCCGCTAAGTGGTTCTGTAGTCTGTAAATATAGCACACGGCGCGCCGTAACTGCTTGCCACGCCGTAAGTTCATGGCATACGATGATGGTTTGACCCACGCTGCCGCGCCACGGCTGCGCGCGCTCAATTCAGGTGTTTTATGACGATGTTAGATAGGATGCGCCGGCACCGCGACTGGCTCAAGTGGAGTCTTGGTCTGGTGTGCGTCGCGTTTGTGCTGTTCTATATCCCGGACTTCCTGCGCGGCACCGGGGCCGACGCGGCCGCCGGCGACACTGTGGCAAAGGTCGAGGGCCACGAGATCACCTCGGGCGAGTTCCGCCGGACTTACCAGGCGCAGGTGCAGGCGTATCGCTCCGCCTACGGCGCGAGCATGAGCGACCAGCTGCTCAAGCAGCTCGGCGTCGAGAATCAGATCCTGCAGCAGATGGTCGACGAGCAAGCGGCCCTGGCGGAAGCCAACCGGGTCGGGATCTCGGTCAGCGACGAGGAAGTCCGTCAGCGCATCTTCGCGACGCCCGCGTTCCAGGAGAACGGCGCGTTCATCGGTGACGCCCGGTATCAGCAGCTGCTGCGCGCGCAGCGGCCGCCGATGCTGCCGTCGGAGTTCGAGGAAAACGTCCGCAACCAGCTGGTGGTCGAAAAGCTGCGCGGTTCGCTGACCGACTGGATGACGGTCGCCGACAAGGATCTCGAGCAGGAGTACCGCCGCCGCAACGACAAGGTCAAGCTCGCGGTGGTCAGCTTCCTCGCTGACACCTTCCGGACCCAGGTCAGCGCCAGCGACGCCGAAGTCGTCAGCTATTTCGACAGCCACAAGAACGATTTCAAGATCCCGGAGAAACGCAAGATTCGCTATCTGCTCATCGACGTCGACGCCTTGCGCGCCAAGGTCGTGGTGCCGCCGGCGGACGTCGAGCGCGCCTACAACAACGGCATCGATCAGTACACGACACCCGAACAGGTGCGCGCCAGCCACATCCTGCTCAAGACCGAAGGTAAAGACGATGCCGCGGTGAAAGCCAAGGCCGAGGCTCTGCTGAAACAGGCTCGTGGCGGCGCCGACTTCGCCGATCTCGCCAAGAAAAATTCCGAAGACGACGCCAGCGCAAAAAACGGCGGCGACCTCGATTACTTCGGACGCGGTCGCATGGTGCCCGAATTCGACACTGCCGTGTTCGCCATGGAGCCGGGCCAGATCAGCGATCTCGTGAAGACCCAGTACGGGTACCACATCATCAAGCTGGTCGACAAGAAGAACGCCACCACCCGTTCGCTCGCCGAGGTGCGGCAGCAGATCACCGACCAGCTCGCCTACGAGCGCGCGCAGGCACAGGCAGCCGACCTGTCGCAGGAGCTCGAGAAGCAGTTGAAGTCCGCCATCGGCGAGGTCGGCCTGGGCGGGAAGCTGGACGCCGTCGCCAAGCAGGCCGAGCTCGAGAAGGTCGCCAAGGCACACGGTCTCCCGGTTCTCGAGTCCGGCTTCTTCGCGCGCGACGAGCCGATCCTCGGTCTCGGCCCGTCGCCGGAAGCGGCCAACCGCGCGTTCGAGATGCAGCAGGGAGATGTCGCCGGTCCGCTGCGGGCGTCGCGCGGCTTCGTGTTTGAGACGCTGGTCGCGAAGCAGGATCCGTACGTGCCGAAAATCGAGGAAGTGAAGGAACGCGTGCACGACGAGGTCATCAAGCAGAAGGCGCGCGACGCCAGCCGCCAGAAGGCGGCGGAGATCGCCGCGAAGCTGCGCACCGCATCTGATTTCGAAAAGGCGGCCAAAGCGGCCGGCCTCGATGCCAAGACCACCGATCTCATCGCACGCGACACGCCGATTCCAGACCTGGGCGCCGCGCCGGCGGTCGAGGATGCGGCTTTCAAGCTCCCGGTCGGCGCGGTCAGCGATCCGATCGCGACCGACAACGGCACCGCCGTGATCAAGGTGCTGGAGAAGAAGGAAGTGACGCCCGAGGAATGGACGTCATCGAAAGACCGCTTCCGCGAAGAGCTGCTGAACGACCGGCGGAACCGATTCTTCTCCGCCTACATGGTGAAGGCGAAGCAGAAGATGAAGATTGAAGTGAATCGGGAATCGCTGCAGCGCGCCATCGGCTAAAACGCGTCGCTCGAGACTCAGTTCTTACCTCAGGAACGTAAACGGCATCAGCGCCAGGATCTCGCCGCGGCGGAACATCGCAAATGGGCCGCGCACGACGCGGAGCGCCTCCAGCTCTCCTTTCGAGAAGTTCGCCGTCATCCACTGGCTGATCGCGGTCGATTCACTGGTGCCGCCGAACTGATCCGACATCAGCTCGTAAAAACTCTTGCGCGGCGGGAACACCATCAGTTCGACGTCGCTGTCGGCGGCAATCTTGGCGCGCTGCTTGGCGATGGCGACAGCGCGATCGAGGCCGCCCAACTCGTCCACCAGGCCGTTCTGTTTCGCCTCCCGCCCGGTCCAGACCCGTCCCTGCGCCAGCGCGTCGATCTTCTCGGGCGTGCTGTGCCGTGAGTCCGCGACTTTCTCGACGAACTGGTCGTAGAACGCCTGGAGCTGCTCGTCCAGCTTTTTGCCCTCGCTCTGGTTGAACTTTCGCGCCTGCGAATTCATCTCGGCGTTCTTACCGATGCTGGTGGAATCGATTCTGGCGCCGAGCTTCTCGTAGACGCCGCCGGTGACGAACTTGCCGCCGAAGATGCCGATCGAGCCTGTCAAGGTGGCCGGCTGCGCGACGATGACCTGGGCCGGCATGGCGATGTAGTACCCGCCCGATGCTGCGAGATCCGACATCGACACCACCAGCGGCCGCTCCGGCTTTTCGTTCTTGGTGAGCATCAGCTCGCGCCAGATGGCGTCCGACGCCGTCGCTGATCCACCAGGACTGTCCACGCGCAACACGATCGCACGCACCGAACTGTCGCGCCGGGCCTGCTTGATGTACTCGATCAGCGTGTCCGACCCGACCACGGCGCCGTTGCCCGGATCGTAGCCGCTGCGCCCGCTGTTGATGGTGCCGGCGGCATAGATGATCGCGACGCGCGGTCCCCGGTTCAGTCCAAGCGATCCGAGGCTGATGCGTCCATAGTCGTCAGCGTCGAGATGCTGCCGTTGTTCGCCGGCTCGCAGCTTCTCGTCCACCTGGTCCTCGTAGGCGACATCGTCGATCAGGCCCGCGCGCAACGCGTCTTCGGGGAGAAACGGCCCTTCGTCGATCAAGGCGCGGACGTCGGCCTCGTGTTTCTTGCGGCTGTCGGCGATGCCCTGCACGATCTGCTCGTAGAGATCGCGGTTCAGCGACTCGTCCATTTCCTTGTGCGCCGCGGTGAAGCCTTTCTCGGTGAAGGTATTCACCGCCGTCTTGTAGGCGCCGATGTGGTGCATGTCGGCGTAGGCGCCGATCTTGTCGAGCGTACCGCGGAGAAACAGCTCGTAGGTGGCGACGCCGGTGAGATCGAGCGGAGTGGACGGCATCAGGAAGACTTTGTCCGCCGCCGAGGCCAGGAAGTATTCGCGATCGCCGCCGTACTCGAGATAGGCGTAGACCGGCTTGCCGG
Organism: Vicinamibacterales bacterium; assembly: GCA_036497895.1. Classification (GTDB taxonomy): domain Bacteria; phylum Acidobacteriota; class Vicinamibacteria; order Vicinamibacterales; family CAVVIG01; genus CAVQFC01. The sequence goes on from DASXIR010000147.1 coordinate 7,869, forward strand.
ATTTCTTGAAGTCCAGGACGGCGTCGCGAAGTTCCTGGACCTTGCCCCAGAACGGCGACTCGAATCCGGTCGGCTTGAGCAGGACGGCGCGAACCCGCGGATCGACCTTGGCCTTGCGCAGGTTGTCGACGGTGGCGCGCACTGTCGGCGTCCGTGCGCCGCGGAGGTAGCTGACAACGTCGGCCGGCGCGACCTCGTTGAGATCGCCGCCGATCTTCAACACCAGGATGGCGTTCTGCGGAACTGCCGGCTCGCGGCCGAACACGAGATACAGCAGCGAGAAGCCGACCACCGAGACGAAGAACGCCACACCGAGTAGCGTGAACAGGACTGCAAAACCGCGCCGCGCCATGCCTAACCTCCCGACCCTTCGAGTATAGCTGCTCGCCCGATCGGATCGGCGGACACCAGGCGATACAGTTCGGCGCCGATCACCGCAAAGCAGCCGATGGAGACCAGCGCGAGAGCCGTTCGAATCGCGACCGAATACATGGGCTGCAGCCAGAGGCCGAAACTATCGAAGCCATAAATCCCCTCGAGGTTCACCATCTGACTCGCCAGCACGATATGGATGGCGGCGCGGGTCCGGACGGTTGCCGTGCCCAGCAGGAGCACGAACAGCGCGGTGGCGGCAAACAGGTGATTCTCGTGAGCCGAGGTCATGATCGACGGGACAATGAACGTCGTAAAGGTCAGGATGTAGCGAAGCCGATCGGCCAGAGTCAGCTGGCGACGCGAACGGGTTACGACCGTGACGTACCAGGCGATGATCCCAACCGTCACCGCGAACGCGACGAAACGCACCTGGAGGTGTGGCAGCACGAGCAGTTTGCTGCTGACTGTCCAAATCTGCGCGCCGGGCTCCTTCAACCACGCCGCCAGTGGGTACCAGACATTCAGCATGTTCGCGGTCAGCACCGGCATCGTGCTGCCGATCCGCGCGATCGACGTCGGGAACACGACCAGCGCGCGGGCACCGATGTCGCGCCACAGGGCCGTCGTGAAATAGGTCTCGTACGACAGGCCAGCCACCGCCACCGGGATCAGAAAACAGGCGACATCGCGGTTGCCGGTTTGCTTCCATCGCAAAAAGGCGTAAAACGCGAGCGCTGCGAAAGGCAGGCTCATCTGCGGCTTGAGCATCACGGCGGCCGCAAACGGCACACCCGCGAGTGCAGATCGAGCGCGCGTCGACGCGTCTTTCAGCAACCACAACGACAACACCACGCAGAACGTCATCTGCATGTCGATGTAGCCGAGGGCAAACACGACCAGAAACCAGGGGTGAAGCCAGTAGACGAGCGCGTACAGCGGGCTGACTCCTGCCCGCCGCAGGAGCGCGATCAGAATTACATATGTTCCGAGGTCAAACGGAATGTTCGCGGCCTTGAAAACCACGTACGGATCGATGGCGAACGACCGCGCGAACCACGAGCAGAACTCGTAGACCTGATACTGCAGCGGGAAGTGGATGCCGACGTACCCACGAGCCAGGCCCTGGTCGAGGACCGCGTTGCCCCAGCGCAGGTAGTCCGCCATGTCGACGCCGCCGCGGCCGTCGAGCATCTGCCAGCGCAAGACCAGGCCAAACACCAGCCCGGCTCCAAGGAGCATGGCATCGCGCCGGCGGCGGCGGTTCATTTCACAAACCGGACGATCAGTCCGTTCAGCCCCAGTCGCATTGCGATGATGAGAACGATCATCTGCATTCCCAGACGAAACGCCTTGATCAGATCACCGGTGACCGAGCTCGTCCCAACGCGCTCGCGGTAGTTCACTGGAATCTGCACGCAGCGAAGGTGCGCAAGGTAGCCGCGAAGCATCATCTCGGGTCCGAAGTAGTTCGAGTCCACGATGAATGTCGGCAACAGCACGTCGAGCGCCGGCCGCCTGATCAGACGGTAGGTACACCCGACGTCGGAAAGATAGTTGGTATTGAAGAGCACTTCCATCCTCTTGGCGACGAACCAGTTCCCCCATTTGAGAAACCGGCCCATGTTCGCCTTGTCCCAGATGAACGCCGCGACGGTACGCGATCCGTAGACGATGTCCACATCGGTGGCGTAGGCGAGGAGCTTGAACAGATCGTCGGCGGCGAAGGTGCCATCAGGTTCACACACTGCGATCAAATCCCCGGTCGCTTCCTGGAATCCTCGCCTGATGGCGCGTCCGTAACCCTGGACCGGCTCCAGAATCTCGCGCGCACTGGTGCCGCTCACCTCCTCGGAGGTTCCGGTGGCCGCGTTGTTGTTGATGACGAGGATTTCATCGACGACGCCAAGGCGCTCGAACTCCAGGATGACGCGGCGAATCGAATCCTTCTCGTTGTAAGTAGGCAGCACCACGGTGACGGTCTGTTCGCGATACACGGCTAGCCCTTCGCTGCGACGACCAGCATCCGGTTCGCCGTCAGGCAGCACCGTATCGCGCGGTCGAATTCGATCCGGATCGCTTCATCGTCGAGCGGCAATTGATCACGTGCGAGGACTACATAGGCGGGCGCGATCAAGTTCTGTAAATATTCACAGATGGCTCGCCATGCGAACGGACGGGCACTATGATGCGTGTAACGTGATGCCAAAAAATGTTGATCCACTCGGAGCACCGAATTATACGGTACGGCAGTTGCTTGATGCAGGGCCAATGCCGCGCATTCATTTACTCATCGTCTTTCTGATCCTCTGCGCGATTGCCGCTCCGGTCGCCGCTCAGGATCCGAAGGAGCCGCCGCCGTTGTGGGATGCCTCGATCGGTGCATCGTTTGTAGGCACCAGCGGCAATACCGACACATCGACGCTCGGCGCCGAAGCGGGGGCACATCGCCGTTGGCCGATCTGGCAGATTGAAGCGACCTTTGTCGCCATCCACACCAGCGACAACGGCGTCAGCACGGCCGAACGCTATCTCGGAACATTTCGGGCGGATCGGAAACTCACGACGCTGCTGAGCCTTACCGCCGGGGAGCGACTCGAGGCCGACCGTCTGTCAGGCATTTCGTTCCGCTCGATCACCGACGGCGGTCTGAACTGGGCGCTCGTGCGCGACCCGCACTGGACGCTGGACGGGATCACCAGCATCGGCGTAAACCACGAAGTGCCGGTGATTGGCGAGTCCACCAACGATGCGGTCGGCGTACTTGGCGCGGTCAGCAAGATCGTACTGGGAGCGGCGGCGGACACCACGCAGCGCTTCACTTACTACCCTGACTTCACCAATTCTTCGGCGTATCGGATGGAAGCGGCGATCACCGCGCAAGCGGCGATGAACGACCGACTGGCGCTGAAGTTCGGCTATCTCTGGCGCCGATCGAACAATCCGCAGCCCACCTTTCTGAAAGACGACAGCACCGCCACGGCGTCGATCGTGGTCCGCTGGAAGGCGTCAACTCCAGCGCCATAGGGTATACTGAGGTTTCGGCCTGTGGAGTTTTTCACCACTGCGGAAGTGGCGGAATGGCAGACGCGCTAGCCTCAGGAGCTAGTTGGAGCAATCCAGTGGAGGTTCGAATCCTCTCTTCCGCACCAATCGTCCGACCCTCCGAGGGTTGACCCCGAATTGACCGGCGCGCGGGCGACGCGTACCATTCGCCCATGACCAGTTCACAGCTCGCCGAGTCGGTGGCGCGGCGGTCGTTTCTCTCGCGCGTTGGCGGCAGCCTCGCCGCGTTTGGCGCCGCATGGAGCGCCGGGGCCGTACTCACCGAGGCGGCAGTGCAATCTCCAGCCCCTGTGTCACCTGCCGCCGCGGCAGCTCCCGATCCCCACTGGCAACCAGTCCGTCACGCCCAGGACGACTGGCTCGACCGGCTGCCGAGCAAGCACCGCCTCGCGTGGGACACGACTACGCCAGCCGAACTCGAGGACGCCATCCAGTTTGCCGGCAATTTCTACTCAGCCAACAAGAGTGTCTACGGCATCGAGAACAGCGACCTCGCCGTCGTGATCATCCTGCGGCATCGCTCGGCGCCGTTCGCGTTCAATGATCCGATCTGGGCGAAGTACGGCGCCACGCTGGCCCGGCGCGCGGACTTCGCGGATCCGAAAACCAAGGAAGCGCCGACGGTAAATTTCTTCACGCCGGCCTCGACTGGTGACGCGACAGCGCGGCCGCGCGGATTAGCCGGGCTGATCAAGGCCGGTGCACAATTCGCAATTTGCGATCTC
>DASXIR010000148.1:0-7684 GCA_036497895.1 Vicinamibacterales bacterium
TCAACGACGTGGATGGCGCCGAGGATCATCCGGTGGACGCCCTGAATCTCAATGCATTTGCAGTTCGCGCACTTGCCGCGGCTGCGCGCACCCATCGGGCGGTGCTGGTCCACTACAGCACTGATTTTGTGTTCGACGGGCGAGCCACCGCGCCGTATACTGAAGACGAGAGGCCGAGTCCTCGCAGTACCTACGCGATGTCGAAGCTGCTCGGCGAATGGTTTGCCCTCGATGTGCCGGGCGCGTTCGTGCTCCGCGTCGAGAGCCTGTACGGCCGGGCGCCGGACGCAGGACCTGAAAAGGGCAGTGTTGCTGCCATCGTGCGGAAGCTGAAGGCGGGCGGCACGCCGAGAGTCTTCGCGGACCGGACGGTCACGCCAACCTACATTCCCGATGCGGCGCGCGCGACCCGACTGCTGATCGAATCGGGTGCGCCGTCCGGGTTGTACCACTGCGTCAACTCCGGCAGTTGCACCTGGTTCGAGTTCGCTCGGGAACTAGCTGCACGGCTGGGTGTCGAGCCGCGGCTGGAGCAGGTGCGCATGACCGATATGAAGCTTCGCGCCCCGCGTCCGCTCTACTCGGCGCTGTCCAACGACAAGCTTCGTCAGGCGGGCGCCGAGATGCCGTCATGGCAGGACGGGCTGCGCCGCTACGTCGAGCGTCTCGCGACGCCGTAAAAGCGCTCCCTCAGTTGTCGAGCGCCTCTTCCACGAGATCGCTGACCAGATCGCCTACCGCGAGGCACGAGGTCAGCCCCGGTGAATCGATCCCCGAGGCCTGCACGACCGCGGAATTCTCGCGATCGCGCCGAATCATGAAGTCTGCGAACGATTCGGTCGGTGGATGCAGCTTGGCGCGGATGCCGCTTCCGGACAGCCGCAGGTCCTCGATCGTGACGCCGTCGATCAGGTGTCGGGCCGATTCCGCGAATGACTCGAGCGGCTCGCGCTCGGTCTCGTAATCGTCTTTCCGATCCTGATAGCGAATCGTCGGGCCCAGCCACACCTGTCCGCCGGTGGTGCGGACGAGGTGAACGCCCAGGCCGTGCCCAGACGCGTGCGGCAGCGGGTAGACCAGTGCGTTGACCAGCGATCGCTTGGCCGGCGTGAACTCCGCGTATTCTCCGCGGCAGGGATAAATCGTGAACTCCTCACCACCGAGCAACCGTGACACATCGTCGGCATAGAGGCCGGCGGCGTTGACGACGACGCGGGCGAGGATGGTTTCGCGTTCGGTGGTCAGCACCATCCCGTCCCGGTGACGATCGGCGCCCTCGAGCCGCGTGCCTGGCAGAAACAACACGCCGGCGTCGGCGCCCGTTCGCAGCAACGCCTTCACCAGTTCCTCGGCGTTGACGACGCCAGTGTCCGGCGACCACAACGCGAACCGGGTGTTCACCGCCGGTTCACGAGCGACGATGAAGGCACGATCGACGAGGGTGAGACCGGTGACGCCGTTCCCGGCTCCTCGAGCCAGCAACGCCTCCAGTTGATGAACCTCGCGTTCGTCGTGCGCCACGACCAGCTTGCCGCACCGCTGGTGCGGCACGTTGTGCTTGGCGCAGAACTCGTATAGCTGGCGGCGGCCGTCGACACAGAGACGGGCCTTGAGCGATCCGGCCGGATAGTACAGCCCGGCATGGATGACCCCGCTGTTGTGGGTGCTGGTGTCCATGCCCGGCCGGGGATGCCGCTCGAGAACACAGACCGATCGATCGCGTCTGGCAATGGCCCGCGCCGAAGCCAGGCCGCTCACGCCTCCGCCGATCACTGCTACGTCGATGCGCTCCATCGTGCTCGTGGTCCCGTGGTCAGTTTTCGCGCGTCGGGATCAGATCCGGTAGCCGACAATCGCGTAATCAAGGTGCGTAAACATCAAGTTGTTCAAGACGACGGCATTGGCGTTGATGGTGTGGGCGATTCGGGCGAGCGCTGTAGACGTCGGATCGGTTGACGTCAACACTTCCGCCGGCAGATCGACGGTCTTCATCTTCACCGTATCCGGAACCGGTGCGCTGTAACGGATCTCGACCCGCTCGAAGCCGCTGGCACGCGCGAGGTACTGCAGCGTCTCGGGGTGGACCGGACGCACGTGGGTGAAGTCGCGCATGTAGCTGCTGAAAAACGCCAGCCAGCAGGCGACGTTGATGGTCTCGAGGACGATGGGCGCGCCCGGCCGCAGCTTCTGCGCGGCCTCGTCCAGCAGCCTGATCAAGTACCGCGGCTCGAGATGTTCGATCACCTGGGTGGCGATCAGCCCCCCGAGCGACGCGTCTGCCAGTGACTGCAGGTACGAGACCGCGTCCGTGTGGGTGGTGTCGAGTCCACGATCCCTGGCGACCGCGACCATTTCCGCGTTGGTGTCGATCCCACGTGCGCTGATGCCGGCGGTCTTGAGGGCGACGAGAAACTCGCCGCGTCCGCAGCCGACATCGAGCACGTTCGATCGCCCTTCGAAGACTGGCAGATAGGCGCGCAACCGATTGGCGATTGTCTCGTCGGAACCGCGGAACTGATCCTCGAATCCGACATACTTGAGGTCTTCGTCGATGGGAGACGCGGAACCGCGGTTCGGGTCCGGGGGAGGGGCGCTCAGGACCGTTGAGGCCTCACGCGCGACCGCGGGTGGCTGACCTCCGCCTGCGGTCTGCTGACTGCCGGGCGATCGCCGGAGCGCCTCCAGCGTCCGCTGCAGGACGCCCACCTGGGTTCGCAGTTCGCTGACCGCTTCGAGCGATCGGTCAACCGTGTCCAGTCGTGCACCCGCGTCGCGCGCGACCTGGCGGTCCTTGCTCTCGACGAACGCGGTGATCTGCTGCAGGAAGACGATGAGCGCCGTGGCGACGCGATCGAAATCGGCGCGAGTGAGCTCGTGACCATCGGCGGCGATCACCGCGGCGTCGAGTGCGGTCAACGACTCGTTGTAGCGGCGGTCGGCATCGCGCCGCGTGCGATCCAGGCTGTCGAGTGACCCACGATCATCCGTGGTCATGCTAAAATTCCGTGGTTTATCATGTCCAAACGGGCCATTATCACCGGAATCACCGGGCAAGACGGATCCTACCTCGCCGAGTTGCTGCTCTCGAAGGGCTACGAGGTGTTCGGCACCGTCCGACGCTCGAGCGCGCCCAACCTCTGGCGCGTGCAACACCTGCTCGATCGCATCACCGTCAAGCCGGCCGACCTGCTGGATCAATTGTCGCTGATCCGGCTGGTGGACGAAGTCAAGCCGCAGGAGTTCTATAACCTCGCGGCAATGTCGTTCGTGCCGGCGTCGTGGGACCAGCCGATGCTGACCGGCGAATTCAACGCCCAGGGCGTGACCCGGGTGCTCGAAGCGATTCGTCAGGTCGATCCAGGCATTCGCATCTATCAGGCCTCGTCGAGCGAGATGTTCGGCAAGGTCCGCGAAGTGCCGCAGAGCGAGTTGACGCCGTTCTACCCGCGCAGTCCTTACGGTGTGTCGAAGGTGTTCGCTCACTACATCACGGTCAATTACCGCGAGAGCTACAACCTGTTCGCGGTGTCCGGCATGTTGTTCAATCACGAGTCGCCGCGCCGGGGTCTCGAGTTCGTTACCCGCAAGGTCACCGACGGCGTCGCCCGGATCAAGCTGGGGCGCCAGAAGGGGTTGTCGCTCGGCAACCTCGACGCCAAGCGAGACTGGGGTTTCGCCGGCGACTACGTGCAGGCGATGTGGCTGATGCTGCAGCAGGAGCAGCCCGACGACTTCGTCATCGCCACCGGCATCAGTCATTCGGTGCGCGATCTGGTCGACGTCGCGTTCGCGCATGTCGGACTCGACTGGCGCGAACACGTGGCGCTCGACCCGAAACTGATTCGCCCGGCAGAAGTCGAGCACCTGATTGGCGACAGCACCAAGGCGCGGACGCAACTCGGGTGGAATCCGTCGGTGGATTTCGCCACGCTCGTCAAGATGATGGTGGACGCCGATCTCGAGCGCGTCGCGGCGGCGCCAGTGGGGCTGAACAATCCATGACCGCTGCGCCCGTCATCACCACGCTTCTCGATCGCATTCGTTCGAGGCAGGCGCACATTGGCGTCATCGGTCTCGGCTACGTCGGCTTGCCGCTGGCAGTGGAGCTCGCTCATGCCGGCTTCCATGTCACGGGATTCGACACCGACCCCGGCAAGATCGCGCAAATCAACGCAGGGAAGAGCTATATCCCCGACGTCCCCGAATCGGATCTGGCCGGGTGCGTGCGCGCCGGCACGCTCAAGGCGACGTCCGAGATGCGGGAACTGGGCGGGATGGACGCGATCGACATCTGCGTGCCGACGCCGCTGCGAAAGACGAAAGACCCCGATCTGTCCTATGTCGTCCTCGCCGTCGAGGCCGTGGCGGCGACGCTGCGGCGCGGTCAGCTGGTGATCCTCGAATCGACGACCTATCCGGGAACCACCGACGAAGTGGTGCAGCCAATGCTCGAGAAGGGCGGACTGAAGGCGGACGAGGATTTCTTCCTGGCGTTTTCGCCCGAGCGCGTCGATCCCGGCAACCCGCAGTTCAACACCAAGAACATCCCGAAAATCGTCGGCGGCGTCGGACCGTCGAGCACGCAGGCTGCGGCAGATCTCTACGGCGCTACGGTGCAGACGGTCGTGCCGGTCAGCTCGACGCGGGTCGCCGAGATGGTGAAGCTGCTCGAGAACACATTCCGGGCGGTGAACATCGGTCTTGTGAACGAGATCGCGCTGATGTGCCACAAGATGGGCATCGGTGTCTGGGAAGTGATCGATGCCGCCAAGACCAAGCCGTTCGGCTTCATGCCGTTCTATCCCGGCCCGGGCCTGGGCGGCCACTGCATCCCGATCGATCCGTTTTACCTGTCGTGGAAGGCGCGGCAGTCCGGCTTCGAGTGCCGCTTCATCGAGCTGGCGGGTCAGGTCAACTCGTCGATGCCGCAGTATGTGGTCGAACGGATCGCCGAGGCGTTGAACACCGTCCGCAAGCCAATCAACGGATCACGGGTGCACCTGATTGGCGTCGCCTACAAGCGCGACGTCAACGACATGCGCGAGTCGCCGGCGCTCGACATCCTCGAACTGCTGGCGAAGCGCGGCGCGGCCATCACCTATTCCGACCCCTTCGTGCCGGTCCTGAAGCACGACGGCCACGATTTCTCGTCCGTCGACTTGCCTGCCGCGCTGGCGGCGAAGCCTGACTGCTGCGTCATCTGCACCGACCATACCGGGTTCGACTACGACGCCCTGGTGCGAAGCGGGACGTTGGTCGTCGACACCCGCAATGCCTTGAAGCAGCACCAGAATGCTTCGATCTTCCGGCTCTAAGCCGGGACATGGCGGCGGGCCGCGGTGGTCCCGCAGAGCTTGGGCCGCATTGGCGTTGACACCCACGGAAATCTGTACGACCATCGTACTGTTCATTCGATGAACGCGATCGTTCACGTCGTGAACGCAGGCGTTCCTCCGGCCGCAGGACTGTGACCGAGAGGGCGGGAGCCTGCATGGCCCCTCCCCGCACCTCGCGAATCCCTTCATCTCTTCAACATGGACATCGAAGCCCGCCGCGATCTTCAACTGCTCGAAGCGGTCGAGGAGAACGCCCGCGTCACCCAGCGCAGCCTGGCCACGCGGGTCGGCATCGCGCTGGGCCTGACCAACATCTATCTGAAGCGGCTGACGCGCAAAGGCTTCATCAAGTGCGTCAACGTCCAGGCGAACCGGATTACCTACCTCATTACCCCACGCGGCGTTGCCGAGAAAATGCGGCTGACCTACGAGTTCATGGACTACTCGTTGAAGTTGTACGGAGAGGTCCGTCAGCACCTGCGTGCGGTGTTACAGGAACGCACCCGCGGCAACGGCCGCATCGCCATCTTCGGCAGAGGCGAAGCGGCCGAGATCGCGTATCTCTCGCTCCGGGAACTGGGGCTCGAGCCGGTGGCCTTTTTCGATCACGCCGGCGGTCATTTTCTCGGCATGTCGGTGCTGCCGATCGCCGACCACGAGCAGGTGGCGTACGACCTTGTCGTGCTCGCCAGCTTCGACGCCAGCGGCACCGAACTGAATGATCTGATTCGTCTCGGCGTTCCGCCGGATCGGATTCTGCCGTTGCGTCAGCCGGCCGGGACTGCGCCGCGGGTGCGATCGTCGGCCGCGAAAGCCTCGTCATGAAGCGGGACATGTGATGCCGCTACCCGACGAGTTCCCGGTACAACCGATCGATGTCGGTGACCAGCCGGGCCACTCCGTACCGCGGCAATACCATCCGGCGTCCAGCTTCTCCCATCGCGCGTCGTGCATCGTGATCGCCGAGCAGAGTGTTGACGTGGCGGGCGAGCGACACCCCGTCGCCGGCCGGCGCCAGCAGGCCGACTTGCGTGCTCGACACGACGTCCCGGACGCCGCCGACGTCGGTGGCGACAGCCGCACAGCCCGCAGCCAGGCTTTCGATCAAGGCGACCGGCGTTCCCTCGTTCCTCGAGGTGAGCAGGAAGACGTCCGTCGCGCCATACAACACTTCCAGGTCGCGCCGCCAGCCGAGAAAACGCACCTGTTCGCGGATACCCAGCGTGGCCGCACGCGCCTCGAGTTCGGCACGGAGCTCGCCGTCTCCAGCGACCAGGAAAATCGTTCCCGGATGCTGTCGTGCGATCGCGGCTGCGCTTTCGAGAAACAACACGTGATCCTTGATCGCGGTCAGACGGCCCACCGTCGTCACGACCTTGCTCGTCGCGGGAATCAGCAGCGTCTCCCGGGCGCGGACACGCGCCCCATCGTCGATGCCAGCGAAGACGTCCAGCTCGAACCCCAGCGGCACTACCCGATATTGGTCCTGGCGTCCGATCTGATAGCGGCTGAGAAGCTCGTCGCGCACGATCGGCGAGACGGCGATCAACCGGTCAGTGGCCGAGGCCAGCCGTTTTTCGGCGCCGACGAACGCCGCAGTCTTGGCCGGCCCGAAGTACCCGTCCAGTACGTGTCCGTGATAGGTGTGAACGATCCGTGCGGGTTTCTGCCGGCCCGCGGTGCGGTTGTAGGCGAGCGCCGCGGCTCGCCCCAGCGCGCCCGCTTTCGCCGTATGGGTGTGGACGATGTCGGGTTTGAATTGACACAGGGCGCGATAGATTCGCCATCCGGCTCTCGCGTCGTTGACCGGGTCCACTTGGCGGTGCAGCGTCGGCACCGACATCGCGCAGGCGCCTGGTTTCGCGCCGGCGAGCGGACGCAACTGATCGAGCACGTACGACATATCGCCTTCGGCCGGACTGATGGCGCCGTAGACGAGCAGCGTTTCAACTCCGTATGCCGTCAGCCCGGAGGCCAGGTTGGCAACATGAATCGACGGACCGCCGACGTTCAGACGCGTGATGATTCGCGCGACGCGCATCGCGGCGACGATACCACGCACGATTCGCCGCTCCAATCGGGGTTGCGTGATTCAGAAGGCTGCGACATCCGGCGCTCGGCGATCGAGCCTGGCGGTGGTCACCGAAGGCGGAGGGCAGATGGATGAGCAACAGATCGAACTGATCGACTACATCCAGGTGATGTGGCGGCAGAAGTGGATCATCGTCGCCGGCACGTGCGTGGCCTTGCTCAGCGTCGTGGCGTTGACGATGGGGCGGGAAGAGCCGTCGGCGGCATCGACAATCCTCGATCTCGGAGTGCCGGGCGAGAAGGAAGGCGCACAACTC
>DASXIR010000149.1:0-7027 GCA_036497895.1 Vicinamibacterales bacterium
CGTCGCAGCCAAAGAAGGTACCGAAGAAGACGCCCGCTCACAGATCCGCGTGTCGCTGCAGGCGCGCCAGGCGGCATTGAGCACCGCCGTGGCGCGAATGCTGGTTGCCAACAACGAAAGCGAAGAGCAGACCGCGCGTCAAGTGCAGGGCATTTACAACCAGGTCCAGCGCCAGGCGTATCTCTTCGTCGGCGCGACGCTCGCCACAAGTCTGATTACGGGTCTTTACGTCATCCGGGCAAACCGGCGTCTGTTCGCGGAGCTCGGCGAACTGTCAGAACGTCGTCACGAACTGGCCGGAAAACTGATTACGACACGTGAATCGACGCTGCGCGAGATCTCGCGCGAGCTTCATGATGAGTTCGGCCAGATTCTGACCGCGATGGGGTCGATGCTGAACAGCGCCGGGCGGCACGCACCGTATCCGCTGCGAGGTGAACTGCGCGAGGTCAACGAGATCGTGCAGACCACCCTCAACAACGTACGTGGACTGGCGCAGTCGCTGCACCCGTCGATTCTCGAGGACGCCGGCCTGGACGACACTCTCGACTGGTACATTCCACAGGTCGCGCGTCAGCTCGGGCTGCGCATCAAGTACGACCGGCCGCAACCAACACCCAAGATGCCAAGCGCCAACAGCATTCACGTCTACCGGGTGCTGCAGGAAGCCCTGAACAATGTCGCGCGGCATTCAGGAGCGGATGAAGTGTCGGTCCGCTTGCGCACCGTGGACGGCGTGCTCGTGCTGGAAGTGCACGACCGAGGCGTCGGGATCGACGCCGCAACCGAACGTCAAGGCCTCGGTATCGTGACCATGCGCGAACGTGCCGAGCTCGTTGGCGGTACGATTGAATTTCTGAAACCGGCGGAAGGCGGCACCCTGGTGCGGCTTCAGGTACCGACACACGCATGATCACCGTTCTACTCGCAGACGATCACACGCTCGTGCGGCGCGGCTTCCGGCGCATGCTCGAGGACGATGCCGAAATTCAGGTGGTTGGCGAAGCCGGCGATGGCGAGGAAGCGATCCGCCTCGCCGCAACGCTGCATCCGCGGGTCGTGGTCATGGACTGCGCGATGCCCGTCGCCAGCGGGCTGGTGGCGACGCGCGCGATCCTGCAAGCCGATCCCAACGTCGCCGTGCTGATCCTCAGCATGCACTCTGAAGAGACGTTGGTGCGGCAGGCGCTCGAAGCGGGAGCGCGCGGTTACATCCTGAAAAGCGCGCTGGACCTCGACCTGGCGGCCGCGATCCGGCGAGTGGCGGCCGGCGAGCGCGTTCTCGATCCGAACGTCTCAGGCACGGCAGCGCTCAAGGGTGAGCGCACGCAGGCGCTGTCACCGCGCGAACTCGAAGTGCTCAAGATGATCTGCGACGGCGAGTCGAACCGGGAAATCGCCGCGAAGCTGAAACTCAGCGCGAACACCGTGGCCGTGCACCGCGCCAACATCATGAACACGCTCGGCATTCACAAGACCGCCGAGCTCGTGGTGTACGCGATCCGTCACGGCCTGGTCCATATCCAGTGAACCGGCGGTTGTTTCTGGCCGGCGCCGCCTCGCTTCTGGCGTGGCCGGCGGCGGCCGCTCAGCGAACGCGGACGCCCGGCTTCCGCCTCAGTGACGTGACCAACCAGGCCGGTATCGCCTTTCGACACAACAACGGATCGGCCGGCGACAAACTGCTGCCGGAAACCCTCGGCTCGGGTTGCGCGTTTCTCGATTACGACGCCGACGGCTGGCAGGACATCCTGTTCGTTGACGGCTGCGACTGGCCGGCGGCGCGCCGCCGGCGAAAATCGAGCCTTCGTTTGTATCGCAACAACCGTAACGGCACCTTCACCGACGTGACCCAGGCGGCGGGGCTCGACATCGAGTTGTACGGCATGGGCGTCGCGGTCGGCGATTTCAACAACGACGGCTTCCCCGACGTCTTCATCACCTGCGTCGGTCAGAACCGGCTGTTCCGCAACACCGGCAAGGGTACCTTCGTTGACGTGACCCGGGCGAGCGGCCTCGGCGAGCGTACCGGATTCAGCACCTCGGCGCTGTGGTTCGACTACAACCGTGACGGCCTGCTCGATCTCTTCGTCTGCAACTACGTGAAGTGGTCGCGCGAGCACGATGTCTTCTGCAGTCTCGACGGCAAGCAGAAGTCGTACTGCACCCCCGAGGCGTACCGCGGCGATACCTGCTGGCTGTTTCGCAATCGAGGCAACGGCACCTTCGAAGACGTCACGGCGACCAGCGGCGTGTTCGACACCAGCTCGAAGTCGCTCGGTGTGGCGATGCTGGACGTTGATCAGGACGGCTGGCCCGATCTGGTGGTCGCCAACGATACCCAGCCCAACAAGCTGTATCGCAATCTGCGCAACGGCACGTTCAAGGACGTGGCCCTCGATACCGGTGTCGCATTCAACAGCGACGGCAAGGCTCGCGCCGGAATGGGCGTGGACGCCGGCGACATCGACAACTCCGGCCGCGACAGCCTCGCGTTCACCAACTTCGAGAACGAGATGGTCGGCCTCTATCGTCAGATGCGGCCCGGCGTATTCGAGGATGTGGCGCTCAAGTCCGGCATCGGTCAACCATCGCGCGGGACGCTCGGATTTGGCTGCCTGTTCGCGGATCTCGATCTCGACGGCCAGCTCGATCTGGTCATCGCCAACGGCCACATCGATGAGACCGTGCGCGATATTCAGGGGAATGTCGGCTACGCTCAGGCTCCGCACCTGTTCATGAACCAGGGCGGCGGCCAATTCGTCGATCAGGCGTCAGCGGTCGGCGACGACTTCGCGCAGCCGAAAGTCGGGCGCGGCCTGGCGTGCGGCGACTTCGATCGCGACGGTGACATCGACCTGCTCCTGACCACCAACAACGGACTGGCGCGCCTCTACCGAAACGATCGGCCCGCCGGCAACAAGTCAATCCGGTTTCACCTGCGCGGCACCGAATCCAACCGCGATGCCATTGGTGCCAGCGTCCGACTGTTTCATGGCGGTAGCTCGCAGTCGCGGATGGTGAGAAGCGGCTCGAGTTACCTGTCGCAATCCGAGCTGACGCTGACGTTTGGAGTCGGGACGCGGGATCGGATCGACCGGGTCACGATCCTGTGGCCGAACGGCCGGGCCGAGGAATACAAGAACGTCGCAACCGGCCGGGCTCACGACTGCACCGAAGGCGCTGGCATCGTCGCGCGCAGCGGATTCTAGGGCGATAACGCGTTTGAGTTATTGCGCGAACGCCTCGGTCCCGCTACTTTGAGCCCAAATGAAAAAGAGCTTCGTGACCGCCGGGGCACTGTGTTTGTGTCTCTCGCCCCGGCAGGCTTGGGCCCAGGGTTGCATTCTGATTCGTGAGTCGGCGCCGATCATCGGCGCGGCCTCGAGCACATATCTCCGGCCGGGCGAATGGCAGTTCGACATCGGCTTCCGGAACTCGACGGCCGACCAGCACTATTCCGGCGACGTTTATCAGGCGCAACGCACCGAGCTCGGCACCAACGTCATCAACAACCAGAACCAGCTGCTGTTCGACATCAACCACCAGGTGACGCCGCGGTTCGGCTTCGCGGTGCTGGTGCCGTTCATCAAGGCCTCGTGGTCGGTGCCGAGTCCGATCGCACCGACGCCGGGACCGCGTGCCGTTCAGCATGGCGCCGGCATCGGCGACATTTCCGGGATCGCTCGTCTCTGGGTGCTCGATCCGCTGACTCATCGCAGCCGCAACTTTTCGGTCGGTCTTGGCCTGAAGGTGCCAACCGGCAACGCCGACGATCAGGACACGTTCGCCAATATCACCGGCAACAATCCTTCGGAGAAAGCCGTCGATCAGTCGGTCCAGCCGGGCGACGGCGGCTGGGGCACGCAGGTCGAAGTGCAGGGTTTCAGCCGGCTCGGTCCGACGTTCATTTTCGGATCGGCGAATTACCTGATCAACCCGCGCGACACCAATGACACGGCGTCGGTGCTGGTCGGTCTCGGAGTGCCAAGCCTGATCCTGCCGATCCGGAACGTCAACTCAGTGCCCGATCAATACGTGCTCCGGGTCGGAGTCGGTGTTCCTATCTACAAAGGTCTGGGCGCTTCGGTGGCATGGCGAATGGAGGGCGTCCCGCGCTACGACTTGATCGGACGCAGCGACGGCTTCCGGCGTCCCGGCAACGAGCAGTACATCGAGCCGGGGATCTCGTACGCATTCGGCCGTTCGGTCCTGCAGGTAAACATTCCGCTCGGCTACGCGTTTTACCGCGCGCCGGATCCGTACACGGGCGCCGCCGGCGACGCGACCTTTCCCGGCGTCGTCGCGACCGCGTCGTACTCGTGGCGATTCGGCGAGGTCAAACACCTCGCCATGCCCGGTGACCACGCCGTTCCCGATCCCGGCGTGATCAAACGCGACGAAGGCAAGGAATAAAAAGACATCAGGCGATTCGTGTGTCGCGTTCGACCACCAAACGTTCGGTGCGCACGACCTCTTCCTGACGTGGCAGTCTCCGCTCCACGTTATAAAAGAACACGATGTACTTCTGATCTTCTGGTGGGACGCGCCAGCCGTCGCGATGCGACGGGCGTGCTCCAGACGCCTGGCCCTCGTGCGTCATCGTGGTGCTTGAAGCATCGGCGGGATAGCCGCGGTCGGACCAGGTTTCGGGCTTCTGGTTGTGACCGTGACGCGCACCGTCGAGGAACCTGGCGATCTTGAGCGCGGCGTAGGTGTTCGGGTCGGCCGCGTAATTGACCAGGTCTTCCTGCCTGGTTTGCAGGACGCACTCGTAGCCGGGCTTTGTGAACAACAGCGACCAGATGACGTATTTCAGATCGTTTCCGCCCAGGTCCTGGTCGCGCATGCTCTGCCCTTCCGAAAAGAGCGAGGTCCATCCGGGCGCAGTACGTCCGGCCGGCGCCGGCGAGGTTGTGGACGAGGTGGACGCGTAAGTCGTTGTGCCGCGCGGTGAGAAGTAGGTGCGCCGCGACTCCGCAACATCGCTGGTGCGTCTGCGCGATCCGGAGCCAGCGATCCGCTGTACGCCGTCGAACACGAATTCCATCGTCGCCCCGGTCATGCGCATTGGCCAGCGCACGAACGTCTCGACCACCGCGTCGGTAAGGCTGGCGGTCCCATCGACCGGCGAGCCGCTGTAGGCTGTTTCTGACGTCATGACCATTCCTCCGTCACAAAGGAGAGCAAGCCGGGTGCCACGACGCCGGTCGGCTAGTTGATTCCTATCATTGCGGCTGGACCGTTCCGGCACTTAGAATCCACGAACCAGACTGTCAGACTCCAGGCTCCATCACCGAGCGCCATCCGCTCGACGAGGACACACTGCTATGCGCCCCGCATTGAAAACACTCGTCGGCTTGGGATTCGTGGTACTGCTCGTCAATACTGGCTACATCGCAGCGTTTGCGAGCCCGACCATCTTTTATGTCGGCAACGTGGTGGCGCACCTCGTGATCGGTGTCGTGCTGGCGTTCATGTTCGCGGCGCTGCTGGCGCGGGACGCCGACATCAGGCGTTGGACGGCCGGCTCGGCGCTCTTCTTCGCGGTGGCGCTCGGCACCGGCCTGTGGCTGACGATCTACGGCAACATCCACGATCACGCGTCGGTGCTGAAGGCACACATCTGGGTGGCGGCGCTCGGTGTCGCGGCGCTGCTGCCGTATGCGGTGCGGGCGGCGCGCGGTCTCGGCGGCTCCCGGCTGTTTGGCCGGACGATGGAGGTCGCGGCAGTATTTGCGCTGGCGTTCCCGCTGGTGGTCGGCGCTTACTACCGGAAGTACCCGCCGCCGCAGAACCGCATCGTCAATCCGCTCACCGCGCCGTTGACGATGGATGGCGAGGGAGAGGGACCGAAGTCACCGTTCTTCCCGTCCTCGTCCAAGACGAATGTCGGCGGGATCATCCCGTCGAACTTCTTCATGGACTCGAAGACCTGCGGCGAGTGCCACAAGGACATCTACCAGCAGTGGGACAGTTCGGTGCATCACTTCGCGTCGTTCAACAACCAGTTCTACCGGAAGTCGATCGAGTACATGCAGGACACCATCGGCACGCAGCCGAGCAAGTGGTGCGCGGGCTGCCACGACCATGCGGTGTTCTTCAACGGCCGGTTCGAACGACCCATCAAGGAACAAATCGACACGCCGGAAGCGCGCGCCGGCCTGGCGTGCACGTCGTGCCACTCGATCACGCACGTCGACAGCTCGATGGGCAACGGCGGCTTCACCATCGAGTATCCGCCGCTTCACGAGCTGGCGAACAGCAAGAACCCATACATTCGGGCGTTCGATCGGTTCGTCACCTATCTGAACCCCGAGCCGCACCGCCGTTCGTTCATGAAGCCGTTCATGCGCGAGGACGCGGCGGAGTTCTGCTCGGCGTGCCACAAGGTGCACCTCGACGTGCCGGTCAACAGCTATCGTTGGTTCCGCGGTTTCAACGACTACGACAACTGGCAGGCCAGCGGCGTGTCTGGCCAGGGCGCGCGTTCGTTCTACTACCCGCCGAAGACGTCCACCTGCGTCGATTGTCACATGACGTCGGTCAAGTCCGAGGATCCGGGTCACCACGCCGACGGCACCGTACATTCGCACCGGTTCGCGACGGCGAACACGGCGGTGCCGTTCGCCAACCACGACGCCGAACAGATCAAGACGACCGAGGAATTCCTCAAGTCGGGCTTCATCTCGGTGGATATTTTCGCGGTGTCGCCCGAGGATCCGAAGAGCGAGCGCACGCCGATGATTCGGCGCGCGGCCGCCGGCGACAACGGACCAAAACTGTCCACTGGCATGGCGATCGGTGAAGAAAGCGACCAGACGGGTCCGGTGGTGATTCGCGACGTCGGTCAGGTGGCCGCGCCGATCGACAAGGCGCAGCCGCAGCTCGCACCCGGCTCGACCGCACGTGTTGACGTCGTCGTTCGCACGCGCAAGATCGGTCACTTCTTCCCGGGCGGCACGGTTGACGCGCTCGACATCTGGCTCGAGCTGCAGGGACGCGACGACAACGGCAAGCTGGTGTT
>DASXIR010000150.1:0-1557 GCA_036497895.1 Vicinamibacterales bacterium
CAGCGCATAGAGGCGGCCGTGCCGCACCTGGTGCTTGCTGCGCATGAAGCGCGAGCACATCATCGGCGTCAGTGTCAGCGAGACCAACATGGAGACGAGAATCGTCACCGACACGGTCACTCCGAACTCGCGGAACAGCCGGCCGACGATCCCACCCATCAGGAACAGCGGAATAAACACGGCGACGAGCGAGAGGCTGATCGACATGATCGTAAAGCCGATCTCACCCGCACCCTTGATCGCCGCCTCCACCGGGCTCAGCCCATCCTCGAGATGGCGGTCGATGTTTTCGAGCATGACGATTGCGTCGTCGACGACAAAACCGACCGCGATCGTCAATGCCATCAGCGACAGATTGTCGAGGCTGTAGCCCAGCAGGTACATCAGCGCGAAGGTGCCAACGAGCGCCAACGGCACGGCGACGCTTGGGATTATTGTCGCCCACAGATTGCGCAGGAAGACGAAGATGACCGTCACGACGAGCGCGATGGTGAGCATCAACGTGAACTGAACGTCGGCGACCGAGGCCCGGATCGTCTGCGTCCGGTCGCTCAGCACTTCGACCTTGACTGTCGGCGGGATCGCCGCCTGGAGCTGTGGCAAAGCGGCCTTGATGCTATCCACGGTCTGAATGACGTTGGCGCCCGGCAATTTGAAAATCGGCAGCAGAATCGCCTGCTTGCCGTTGGCAAAGGCCGCCAGCCGGGTATTTTCGGGCGCGTCTATGGCGCGACCGATGTCGCGGATCCGCACCGGAGCGCCGTTCTTGTAGGCGACGATGACGTCGTTCCAGGGCGCGGCTTTGAGCATCTGGGCGTTGTCGTAGATCGTGAAAGTCCGAGTCTTCCCGTCGATGGTTCCTTTCGGGCTGACAGTGGTCGCGTTGACGATTACCCCGCGCAGATCCTCCAGCGAGAGGCCGAAGGAAGCGACCTTCGCCGGGTCGACCTGGACGCGCACCGCCGGCTTTTGCTGGCCGCCGATCTCCACGTTCGCGACGCCGGAGATCTGGCTGATGTGCTGGTCGAGGATATTCTCGGCGTAGTCGTCGACCTCGGTCAGCGGGACCGTGTCCGAGGTCCGAGCGAGGACGAGGATCGGCGTGTCCGCCGGAGTGACCTTACGGTAGGACGGCGGAGACGGAAGGTTCTTCGGCAGCTGCCCGGTTGCCGCATTGATCGCCGTCTGGATATCCTGCGCCGCGCCGTCGATGTTGCGCGCGAGATCGAACTGGACCGTGATTGAGCTGTTGCCGAGCGCGCTGCTCGATGTCATCTGCGTAACGCCGGGGATCTGCCCGAATTGCCGCTCCAGCGGTTGGGTGACCGAGGATGCCATGATTTCGGGGCTGGCGCCGGGTAGCTGCGTGGTGACCAGGATCGTCGGAAAGTCGACTTGCGGCAACGGCGCCACCGGAAGGAGCGGGTAGGCCGCCGCACCGACGAGCAGAATCCCGGCCATCAGCAGCGAGGTCGCGATCGGCCGCGCGATGAAGGCGCTCGAAATATTCATTTCGTGTTCCGTTTGCGGTGGGGACGAGTCACGGCGGTCAGCCCT
>DASXIR010000151.1:0-8809 GCA_036497895.1 Vicinamibacterales bacterium
GATCTTGTTGGCGTTCCCGACGAGCATCGCCAGCGCCATCGTTTCGCCGAGCGCCCGCCCAAACGCCAGCACGATGCCGCCGAAGATTCCCCGCGCCGCGGTCGGCAGGATCACTGCGGTCATGGTTTCCCAGCGGGTCGCGCCCAGACCGTAGGCGGCCATGCGCAGTTTCGGTGGGACCGAGACCAGCGCATCCCGGCTGATCGCGGTGATCGTGGGCAGGATCATGATCGACAGGACGATGACCGCCGGCAGAACACCTGGTCCGCTCAGATCAGTAGAGAAAAACGGAATCCACCCGAGGTTCGCGTGGAGCCACGTGCAGACTGGCCGGATCATCGGGATCACGACGAAGAGTCCCCACAGTCCATACACGACGCTGGGAATGGCGGCGAGGAGTTCGATCAGGTTCTGCAGCAGCCGCTCAAGGCTATCGGGGAGCCTGCCCATTGCAGGATGCAGATGCCAATCCGCGCGCCGCAGTACCGCGAAGGTGACCTGTCCCAGGTAGCCCTCGCTCAGGAACACCGCGGCGGCGAGGCCGAACGCGGTGCCGAGAACGATCGCGAGCACGGAGGTGTAAAGCGTGCCCCAGATCTCCGCGAGGATGCCGTACTGTTCGAGGTTCGGATCCCAGACGCGCCCCGTGAGGAATTCGATACCGTGGTGCGCGATCGCCGGCGCTGCTGACAGCGCAATCCGCAGCACGATGAATCCGACCAGGCCGACGGTGAACAAGGCGAAGAACGCACAGGTCTGGCGAAAGACGCGATCGGTGAGTAACTGGACGCGGGATGGCGCCTGCGCGATCTCGCCCGCTCGCTTTTCGAACACGGCGCCCGCCGGGCCGCCGGGGTGTGTGCCTGCGGATCCAACCGCCGTCCCTGCCATTACTGCGCGGAGAGGTTTTGAATCGCGCCGGTCGCCTTGGCCACGACGCTGTCCGGCAGCGGAATGTAGCCGAGCGCCTCGGCGTCCTTTTGTCCGTCGGTCAACCCGAACTTGACGAGATCCTGCAGCGCCGCCAGCTTGTTCTTGTCCGCGTACTTCTTGTAGCAGATCAGCCAGGTGTAGGTGACGATCGGATACGCGTCGGCAACCTCCGGATCCTTTGCCCACGCGATCATGTCGTCCGGCAGCACCGCGGAGGCGAGCGCGGCCTGGCCGGATGCGGTCGTCGCCGCCACGAACTGACCGGCTTTGTTTTCGAGCGTCGCCATCGCCATCTTCTGGCTGCGTGCGTAGCCGAACTCGATGTAGCCAATCGACCCCGGCGTCGACATGATGCTCGCCGTCACGCCCTCGTTGCCCTTCGACTTGGTCCCCACCGGCCAGTTCGGCATGGTGTTGGCGCCGACGCCTTTGCCGAAGTCGTCGCTGACCGCACTCAGGTGCTGCGAGAACACGAACGAGGTCCCGCTGCTGTCGGCGCGCATCACGACATTGATCGGAAGGTTCGGCAGGGTGACGCCGGGATTCGACTCGGCAATGATCGGATCGTTCCACCGCGTCACCTTCCCGAGGAAGATCGCGGGATAGGCTTTGCGCGAGAGCTTCAGATTGTCCACGCCCTGAAGGTTGTAGGCGAGCACGATGCTGCCGGCGGTCATCGGAAACAACTGCACGCCACCATCGACCTTGGCCATGTCTTCCGGTTTCATCGCGGCATCACTGGCGCCGAAGTCCACCGTACGATCGATGACGCTCTTCACGCCGCCGCCGCTGCCGACCGACTGGTAGTCCACCAGCACGTTCTGGTGCGAAGCCGAGTAGGCCTTGAACCACCGGGTGTAGAGCGGCGCCGGAAAACTCGCGCCCGCGCCCTGCAGTTTCACCGACGAAGCCGGGGCGCCGGACTCGGCCCCGCCGCCACCGCAGGCTGACAGCGCCATCGAGCCACACACGCCCAAGGCGATCGCAATTGAACTCTTGGACTTCATCGGCTCTCTCCAGAAAGTTGGGGCCGGGAGGCCGAGGGGCGGCCAGCGACCGACGACATCATGTGATCCAGAGGTAACATCCGTGCGACGGTCCGGAAGGTCATCCCGAAGAGTTCCGCGCCACGGCCCTGCAACCGGTTGTTACAGCCGGGCGTCATACTGCTCGTGGAGCGTCCATGGGCATTGAGCATGAAACGTTGGATGACGTCGCGGTCATCCGCATCAACGGCGATCTCTACCAACCCTCAGCCGGAGCGCTGACCGACGATGTCTGTTCGTTCCTGGCCGGCGGGCTGCACAAAGTGCTGCTGAACTTCGGAAGAGTCCCGGCGATCGACGCCGCCGGTCTCGGGCTGCTGGCTCAGATTCACCTGATGGCTGCGGCGACGGGCGCGGTGATCGTGCTGACCAACGTCCGCCCCCGGGTCCGCGAGTTGTTCGATCTCGCCGGCCTCAGCGCGCTGTTCGACATCGTCGCCTCCGAGTCCGACGCGCTCGAGGATCTCGAGACGCAGTGCTTCGGGTCGCGCGACTGACCCGGCTCGTTCGGGGCGCGTTACGACAGGTTGTCGCCGCGTCAAATCTCCGTACCGGTCGGCTGGCCCGCTCGTCGTACGTGCGGAGTTGCGACGAACACCTGGCGGGGACGATCCGGCTGGGGAAGTCGTGGAGGCGGGGAAGCTGAAGCCGGTGATGGGTCGGCGATGCCGCGGTCTTTTTGAGCGTCAGGTGTTGCGCTGGATGCGATTGGAAACCGCCTCCAGCAATTCGTTCATCGTGACCGGCTTTACCAGGACTGTCTCGTTCTCGCGCAGCATCGGACGCAGGGCGAAGAACTGGTCGGCATACCCGGTGAAGTAAAGCACTTTGGTCTCCGGGTCACGGTTGTGAAGCCGCCGGGCCAGCTCGTCGCCGCGCATGCCCGGCATCATCACGTCGAGGACGAAGAGGTCGAAGCGGGCTTGTCCTTCGACCAGTCGCAGCGCCTCCGGTCCGTCAGACGCCGTCACGACGTCGTAGCCACCATGGCCCAGCACGCGCCCGGCGAAATGCCGAATCCCTTCATCGTCATCGACGACCATCACGCGGGGCTGGAGTTGTGCCATTCAGATTGGTTATCGGCCATGTCCGGCAAAACCGCAGTCAGGTTTGCAGGTGTCCTCCAATCTGTACCCCATCCGATCATTCGCCTGCAAATATCAACAAAACGCCCCGATCCGGCTGGCACGCATTCTGCGACTGCAGGCTGATAGAAAGGATAGGGCGATGAGAAAGATCCTTCTTTCCACGATGGTTACCGGCGCGCTGGCGCTGTTTGGTTCAGGTACGGCATTGGCTCAGTCACGAGGTGGCGGACACAGCGGCCCCGTTATGGGTCGAGTTGGCCCGAGCGTCGGCGTCGGCGGCTACAATCACCATGCTCCCGGTGCAGTGATCGTTGCTCCGTATCGCGTCTACGGCCCGGGCTTCGGCTACGACCCGTTCTGGAACGCGGGCTTTGGTTACGGCTACGGCCCGTACGTGGTCCCGGCTGGTCCCGTCACTGGCGGATTGCGGCTCGAGGTCACGCCGAAGACCGCGCAGGTGTTCGTCGACGGCTACTACGCCGGCGTCGTTGACGACTTCGACGGGCATTTTCAGCATCTCGATCTGACACCAGGGGGACACGCGATCGATGTGCGGGCGGACGGTTTCGCACCGTTGACCTTTAATGCCTACGCGCAGCCGGACCATACGACCGACTACAAGGGCGCGCTGGCGCCGACGGGAGCTGAACCGGAGCGATGAGTCGCTCTTGAGCGTCACTGTTGCGGAGACGGCGACAGGAGCCGCGCAATATTCCGCGCGGCCTCCTGGATCTCGCGGCTCTCCACGTAGGTGTGGGACGACTGGCGAGGATCCAATTGTTTGCGCGGGGTAGGCGCGAACGCGTCGTCGGCGCTACCGGCATGCCTGCGCACCAGCCGATTCGTCAGCCTGCCGGAGAAGCCGTTGGACCTGGTTGGCCGTCTCGACGCTGTCTGGCCGAATGCGCCGCAGAATCGGATCGAGGAAGCGCCGGTAGCGGTCCAATGTCGCCGCATCTCCGTTAGCCAAGGCCTCCTCGACGGAGCGCATCGTGTCCGAGGTGATCAATTCGATCCGTCCTACGAAGACGCGGGCAGTTCGCAGGGGAGCCGGCTCAACGCGCAAGGGAAGAATCGCGTCGACCGTGTGTGCAGGCATGATGTAAATCAGGCGAGCGCCCTCCTCGAACCAGGAATCCCGCCAGGTCTCGACCATCGCCTGGGCTTCTTTCAGGAAGAGGCCTTGCTCGACAAGCGCAGTTTCAAGCTCGTACCGCAGTTGCGGGAGGGAGTCGTCGAGCGTCGGCGGATCGATCGCCGCGGTGCTCTCGACGAGGCCAGCGTTACGGTAGCCGAGGTGCATTCCTCGATGCTCGAACAGGATTACGGTCGGAACCGCTTCGCGACCGCGGTTCTCGACCAGAAGTGTCCCCTGATCGGAGACGCGC
The DNA here is from genome assembly GCA_036497895.1 of Vicinamibacterales bacterium. Lineage (GTDB taxonomy): Bacteria > Acidobacteriota > Vicinamibacteria > Vicinamibacterales > CAVVIG01 > CAVQFC01. Next base: position 4,456 of record DASXIR010000151.1, read on the forward strand.
GCAGAGAGCGGAATCGGGAAACGTCCAACGCCGCGATAGAAGAGGAATTTCTCATGCTGATCGCCGACCGTGAGCGGAGCGGCGTCCGTTTCGCGCGCGGCGTAATAGCGGCTCGAGCCACTCTCGAGAGGCAGAGCAGGCGCGCTGTCAGGCTGCACGAGAATGCGGCTCCACTCGATCGTGCCGGTGACGCTTCTCAGCGAGGTGTCGATCCCGTTCAGGTTGGCCTCCAGCCTGCGCGTTGAACCGCTCTTCGTGTTTGTCTGATATACGTCGTATGCGGCCCGGGGATACCATTCGGTGATCAGCCCCTTTGGGAATGCGACGGTCACTCGCGCCTCCACCTCACGCGGACTGTAGAAGTACATCACCGGCGTCTCCATGCGGACCGTTCCCTGCAACCGCCACTTGAAGCCGCGGTAGCCGAAGTCGTTCACGAATCCGGGGAGATCGTTCTTGCACCCCAGGGCGTCCCACTCGATCGCCGCGCCGTCCGATCCGGCCACAGACGTAAACGTGCCCCACTCGTGGACCGTCAGATCAAGGGGAGACGCGGCGAGGCGAGCGGCGGCGATCGGCCACGCAGCGGCCGACAGCGCCAGCACGGTCGCCAGAACGAGGGCAAGACGCACGTTGAGTTTCATTTGTGTCGTCCTTGTGAGAGCGTCTTCAAGGCCGTGTCGATCTCCGGCGCCGTGGCGGGCCGCTGCAGGAACGTCGAGGACGCTCTGATGAAGCCGCCCGGTCCGATTGGAATCAAGGCGCCGGCGTTCGCGCTCGCGCACGTGCCGTTGAGATTCACGACCCAATCGCCTTCGGCCGGCCAGCTCGGATACACGGCGTAAACACCCGGCGTAGACATCGCGACGAGCTTGAGCGCGGCTGACTTGCGCGCCCCCTGCACCAGGCCCTCGGCAGTCCCGCCAACCTCTGCTTTCGCCGGCTCTGCACAACCCTCGATGCGAAACACGAAGGCGGCCAGCTTGGACCGTCCGTCCTGCGATGCCACCGGGCTACCAATCGTGAAGGCAAACCCCTGCGCGAACGCCAACGCCGCCCAGGTCACGAATCCAAATCGCCACATCGACCACTCCCTTTCTGTGCGTTAGACGCAGGTGTGCGCGCTTTCTTCCCGCTCACCAGGTCCAGGCCAACTCTTCCCGCCAATGCTTCATCGTTTCCGGATCGAGTTCGAGCGCCTTCTCGCGCGAGATGCCGGCCGGGACCGGGGTCAGCGCCGCGATGCGATCGTAGATGCGCACCCGTTCGATGCCGCCAACGCGGAACAACAGATGCCAGAGCGTGAGCGTGTCCCTGACGCGCGCCTCGGCGAGAATCACGTCCAGGCCGTTGCCTGCGACCTTCTCGTAGCCGAAGCTTCCAAGCGCCTGTTTCATCGCGTCGCTGGCATCGTCGAAGTACGGAAGTCCGGGTCCGATGCCGGGTCGGGTCGGACAGCTGGCGCCGGCCGGCACGAGCGATTCCAGCCCCTTCCACTGGAAAGACACCCAGCCCCTGGTGACGCGAAGCAGGCCGGAACCGTCTTCGTCAGTATTCAACGAGTACTCGCACCCCAGATCCACGGCCGTGCCCGAGGCGGTGTCGACGAAGAAGAGTCTCGGTGGAGCGGAAATCGTGGCCCGGATCTCGCCTCGCGCGAGCGCGAGCCGGTGCTCGTCCGGGCGCGTCGCCAGCACACGCAGGCGCGTGTTTGGCTCGATTTCCACCGACCCGATCTCGCCGATCGCGACCAAGGCGCGCGAGTCTGCGTCGGTCTCGATCCATTCGCCGATCGCCACCCGGCCGACACCGCTGCTCGGCCTCGCGCCGACGGCTGGCGATCCTGCGAGACGCCGCACTTCCCACTGCGTGCCGGCCGGATGCGCGAGCCGCCAGACCGCGGCGCAGGCTAGCGCGACGATGACAGTCGCCGCAACAGCCAGGCGCCACGATGGAATCGCCGGAATGGTGACGGGCCGGTCGCGCAGCTGCGCCTCGATCGCCACCCAGATCGAGCCGGGCGCCTCGATGATCGGCAGACGCTCTACCATCGCCATGCCGGATCTGACGCGTTCGCACTCTGTCCGGCACGGCATGCACGTCTCCATGTGCGACTCGACCCGCTGCGCAGCCCGCGGCGTCAGCTCGCCATCCACATACGTCGCAAGCTTCCCGGACACATGTCTGGTCCACATCGTCATGCCTTCGAACTGTTCACCTGTTTCAGCCGTTCAGCCAGCATCTTGTGCCCCCGGCTGAGTCTGGACGCGACCGTTCCAATCGAACAGTTCAGCGCCTCGGCCATCTGCTCGTACGAGAGATCGTCGAAGTACCGCAACAACACGGCGATCCGGAATTTTTCAGGCAGCGTGGAGACGGCCGCCCGTACGGAACTCGCGAGCTGTGCGCGCGCATACGCCTCTTCCTGCGAGCTGGGTTCGGCGGGTGTGTCCTGGTGCGCGAGCGCCGAGACGAGGCTCTCCGGAGTGCGGCGCCTCGCGACGTCCAGGCAGGCGTTGACGACCAGCCGGTAAAGCCAGGTCGAGAATGCCGCATCGCCGCGAAACCGACCGATGCTCGTGATCAGCTTGGGAAAGACTTGCTGAGTGACGTCGCTGGCGACGGCCTGATCGCCGTGAAAGAAGCACACCGCGATTGAATACACCCGGTCCTTGTAGGTGTCGTAGAGCGCGCGGAACGCGTCCCGGTCGCCCCGACGACAGGCCTCGATGATCTCCCCGCTGATCTCGCGATCACTCAGATCAACCACCCGCTAGTTGGACGGCGCACCGAGGTTTCTTCTTCCATTTTGCGGTCGATGTTGCGACGTGCAGGCCAGCCGGCCTGGGCGATGGTGATTCTAAATGACGACGAATGGCGTGGTGTGGGGCGTTATTCGTGTCGATGTGGGCGTGGCCGGTCTCTTCTGGGCGTCAGAAACCTCGAAACAGTCTCAAATCAACTGAGCCGTCATCGTCTGGCTCGGGGAGTTCCACCGCAGAATCCCTGGTCCTCTGCGGAGGCTTCCGGGGTGCCATGACAGGCGCTGCCTGGTCCGGATCGCCGGTGTGGTCACCGTGCACGGGAGCATACCGATCGAAATGCATCAAGCAGGTCGCCCGTCCCTGCGTGCGCGACCGGAGGTCGGTTGAGTAGCCAAACATTTCCGACAGCGGCGCCCGCACTGTGATGGTCTGCGTGCCGCCGCGGTCTTCCTGTGACTGAGTCTGGCCGCGGCGGCCGGAGAGGTTGCGTATGACGTCCTCGATGTACTCGTTTGGCACGACGACCTGGACGCGCATGATCGGCTCGAGCAGCACCGGCAGCGCCTTCTTCGCGGCGTCCCGGAACGCCATCGCTCCAGCGATCCTGAAAGCCACTCCCGACGAGTCCACGTCATGGTACGAGCCGTCGTACAGCGTCACCCGCACATCGTCAACCGGATAGCCCGCGAGGACCCCGCGCGCGAGCGCTTCCCTGATGCCTTCGTCGATCGGCTTGATAAATTCCTTCGGAATCGAGCCGTCGATGATCTCGTTTTCAAACACGTATCCGGTGCCCGGCTCGCCAGGGTACACATGGATTTTGCAATGACCGTACTGCCCTCGGCCGCCCGTCTGCCTGGCGTACTTCATCTCGCCGTCAGCCGGACGCGTGAGCGTCTCCTTGTAGGCGACCTGCGGCCTGCCGATCGACACCTCGACGCCGAACTCGCGCTTCAGGCGGTCGACGATGATTTCGAGGTGCAGTTCGCCCATTCCGGCGATGATGACGTGTCCGGTCTGCTCATCGGCCTGCACCCGGAGGGTCGGGTCAGTGACCATCAGCTTCTGCAGGCCGCCGGCGAGCTTTTCCCGATCCGACTTGGTCTTCGGCTCGATCGCGACCGAAAGGATCGACTCAAAGAGGCTCACGGGTGGATGCTATCACCGGGGCCGTTCTTCAGTTCCTGACCGCATCGAGCGGATCGACTTTCGTCGCAGCATGCGCCGGAATCCAGCTGGCCGTCACCGCGACGAGCGCCAGCACTGCGGCGGCGCCGGCAAATACCAATGGCTCGCTGGTACCCACCTCAAACAGCAGCGATTGCAGCAATCTCGTCGCACCGAGCGCGCCGGCGAAGCCAAACGCAATGCCGACGATGGTGAGCCGTCCACCGTCTCGCAGGATCATCGATCGAACCGATCGGGGCGTTGCGCCCAGCGCCAGCCGGATGCTCATCTCGCGGCCGCGGCGGCTCACCGAATAGCTCAATACGCCGTACAAGCCGACTGCGGCAAGCACCAGCGCGAGCGCCGCGAAGCTGGCCACCAGCAACAGCGCGAACCGCTCCTGCGCCACCCCGCCGCCAATC
>DASXIR010000152.1:0-12454 GCA_036497895.1 Vicinamibacterales bacterium
GGTAATCTTGATCGCGCGGTCACCGAGTTTCACTTCGGCGTGGTTGCCCACATACAAGTTGGCGTAAATGGTGTCCGCGGTCTGCGCGTAGACGAGGCCCGGGATCTGCTCCAGCATCCGCGCCAGGTTCGCCGGACAGCAGGCCACCTCGAAGTAATCGCTGCGCTTGGCGTGGCCGTTCGATTCGAGCGGGTTCTGATAGAAGAACGTGTTGCCGGCGAGCGACACGCCCGACAGCACGCCGTTATAAAGCACGCGCTCGAACAGATCGATGTATTTGCCGTCGCCGTGCATCAGGAACATGCGCTGGTTCCAGAGGTCGTTGCCGACCGACGCGCACGTCTCGGTATACGCGCGAAGGTTCGGCAGCTCGTAGTCCTCGCCGAAGCTCTCGGTGGTCCCACGCGATCCGATGCCGCCGGTCAGATACAGCCGTTTGCTGACGACATCGGTCCAGAGACGATCGGAGGCTTTGGCGAAGGCGTCGTTTCCCGTGAGCGCGGCGACGTCAGCGACCGCTTCGTAGAGATACATCGCGCGCACGGCGTGGCCGACCGCGCGATCCTGTTTGACGACCGGCACCTGATCCTGTTTGTAGGCGCGCTCGTTGTACATCTCGAACGCCTTGTCCGGATACGGCGGCATATCCGGGTGCGGCTTGCCGCGCTCGGCGACGAGCCATTCCGCCGTCTTCAGATACTGCTCGTTTCCGGTGGTGCGATACAGCTTGACCAGCGCGAGCTCGATCTCTTCGTGACCGGAAACCGCATGACGTCCATTCGGCCCGAACGTGCGGCAGACCAGATCGGCATTCTTGATCGCCACCTCGAGCAGCGTGCGCTTCCCGGTCGCGTCGAAATGCGCGACGCCGGCTTCGATCAGATGGCCGGCGTTGTACAGCTCGTGGCTGCCGTTCTCGTAGATCCAGCGCTCCGGGCCGACACCCGGCGCCGGATGCTGCGGATCGATCGTCCGCGCGGGAAACAGGTAGCCGTCCTTTTCCTGAGACTCGGCGATGAGCTCGATCAGGCGATCGAGCTTGAGGCTCAGTTGCGGATCGGGGACCAGCGCCAGCGAGTACGACGCGGCCTCGATGATCTTGTAGGTGTCGGTGTCGTTGAAGCGCCGTCCCTCGTACGGCCCGCTCTTCTTCCCCGCTGCCCTTTCAAAATTCGCGACCCGCCCGGTGTCCTCGTTCTGCTTGAGGATGTACGGAATCGTGACCTTGCGATTCGTCTCCAGTTTCGGCGCCCAGAACCCATCGTCTACGATGACGGCTGATGCCGGAACCGCGCGAATCGGGTAGTCGTGCGCCCGCGGCGCCGCAAGCGCCGTCAACGTGGCGACGCCTGCGATCGAGAGCATGATCAAGTGCTTCACGACGAACCTGTTTCTTCCGGCGCCTGTTAAGGCACCGATGGCGGCGGCACGCGCTTCTTAGTCGCCTGCTCGAACGAGTAGGCAAGTTCGAGCAGCTTCGGTTCGCTGCACGCCATGCCGGTGAAGCTGACGCCCATCGGGCCAGGCTTCGCGTCGAACCCGGCCGGGAACGCCGGCGTCGGCGAATTCGCCACCAGGCCGTAGGGAACAATAACAGTCGGATAGCCCGGACGCGCGGCGATCGCCGCGCCGTTCGCGCCCGGGAAAAGAATCGCATCGAGCCGTTCGGCCTTCATGATTTCGTCGATGCCGTGGGTGCCGCCAAGCCTGATGTCCCTGGCGCGATCCGCTTCATAACGCGCGCGATCTTTCTCGACATCCATCTCGTCCGAGATGTCGAGCTGCGACTGTCCGTATTTGATCGCGCCGGCCTTGGCATTCTTGCTATTCCACTCGCGCAGCGCGGTCAGCGTCGGCACCGGCGCAGCCGCGCCGAGTGATTTCAACCAGGCGTTGAAATCGCGCTTCATCCCGTACTTGAGGACGACCGAGCAATCCTCGTCATGCCCCTTGGCGTTGGTGACGCCCGAGCACTGACCGAAGCGCAGGAAATTGTTCTTGGGATCCTGATCGACGATGCTCGGGATGTTCGCCGGGTCGACGATGATCGCGCCCTGCGCTTTGAGCACGGCGATCGCCTCGTCCATCATCTTCTTCTGTTCCGCGTTGAGCCCGTTGCCACCACCGCCGCCGCGTCCACCGCGGCCGCGGCCCTCTGCCGGCGGCTCGCCCGGCGGCGTGAAAGCGTCGTAGTAGGACGCACGCGGGATACCGATGCGCGCACCTTTCAGGCCGTCCTTGTTCAGAAACACCGTGTAGTCGCGGTTAGGCGCCGGCGTGCACGTCCGCGTCGCGGGATCGTTGGGATCGGGCGCCGCGTTCTCCATCGCGCCGAACATGATCGCGACGTCGGCCACGCTCTTCGCCATCGGCCCGGCGGTGTCCTGATCGGCGGTGATTGGAATCACACCGTAGCGGCTGATGCGTCCGACCGTCGGCTTGATCGCCGCGAGCATGTTCTGATTTGACGGGCTGAGGATCGATCCGGAGGTTTCGCTGCCGACGTTGCCGGCCCAGAAGTTCGCGGCGGTGCCGATGCCCGAGCTCGAGCCGCCGGTCTGCAACGCCGGACGACCGTCGAAGGTCGCCTCGCGCGGGTCTTTCCGCGGATCGTACGGGTTGTAGCCCTGGCCGCCGACCGCGTTGTAGTCGGCGGGCATCGGCGTCGGCGCGCCGGCCACCCAGTTGGCCAGCTCGCTCATTCCCGTCTTCGCGATGATGATCGCGCCGGCGTCGATCAGGTTCCTGGTCAGCGTGGCGTCGTACGGCGGCACCAGATTCTCGAATGCCAGCGCGCCGCCGGTGGTGCGCATGAAGGTGGTGTGGACGTTGTCTTTCAGCGCGATCGGAATGCCGTGCAGCGGGCCGCGAATCTTCCCGGCCGCGCGCTCGCGATCGCGTTCGGCCGCGAGCTCGAGCGCCTTCGGGTTCACGGTGATCGCCGCGTGCAGGACTTCTTCGTACATCCCGATTCGTTCGAGATACTGGCGCACGATCTCGCGCGACGTCACGCGTCCGGCCTTCAGCGCCGCCTGCATCTCGGGAATCGTCGCTTCGACGACCGTGAACGGTTTGTGGGCGGAGGCGGCAGCAGGCTTCTTGGTCTGCGCGCGCATGCCGAGGGTCGCTACGGACAGGATGAGGGCGGTCGCGGGAATCAGTCGCTTCATCGGCGGATTATAACGGACGTATCATCGATCGATGCCGAGTAGCGGCGGACTGCCGACCGATCTCCTGTCGGCGCTCGATCCCTGGTGGCTGTTCCTGTCGCTGATTCCGGGCGGAATCGGGTTCGTGCTGCTGGTATATGGAAAGAAACAGCAACGCTGGACGCTGATGGCGTTCGGTGCGGTGTTCACTGCGTATCCGTACTTCACACAGACCGTGCCATCGCTGGTGGCGGTGGGAATCGCGCTGGGGATCGCGTTATGGCTCGCCATCCGCGGCGGGTGGTAGCGCACCTCGCACTAAGCACTATGCACCCGCACGATGCACCAAGCACGCCGCACCTCGCACCAAGGTCTAAGTAATCACTTCATCAACTCATTGACTTCAGCGAAGGTCATCGCGCGGTCGGTGAAGGTCTTGAAGGTCCCCGGCCCTTTCAACTCGCGCGCGACATCGCGCGCGACCGACAGCGCCGCGCGCATCGGACCCGACCCGACACTGAGCCTCGCCACCCCGAGCTTCTCGAGCTGCGGAATCGGCGGCATCCCCGCGGCCGCGAGCACGTTGATCGGGCCGCCAATTCCGCGCACCAGCTCGCCGATGACCGCCGCATCCTTGACGCCCGGCACGAACACACAGTCAGCGCCCGCTTCGAGAAACGCCTTCCCACGCTCGATCGCGACGCCCAGCCGCGCCTCGGGCGCGCCAATCGCCTTCAAAAACACATCCGTGCGCGCGTTGATCACGACACGCACGCCGGCAGTGGCTGACGCCTTGACGACCGCCTTGATCTTGTCGGTTTGGAGAGCGAGCGGCTCGAGATCGGGCGCGCCCGGCTGTATGTCCTCGAGGTTGACGCCGACGGCCCCCGCGGCGATGACCCGAACCACGACGTCAGCGACACCATCTGGTGTCGTCGCGTACCCATGTTCGATGTCAGCCGTAACCGGAACCCGCACCGCGCGCGCGATGCGCGATACGGCTTCGATCATTTCCCGCCACGGTACCGAACCGCCGTCTGGATAGCCGAGCGCAGCGGCAACACCCGCGCTGGTCGTCGCTATTGCAGGGAAACCTTCGGCCTCAAACAGCCGGGCAGTGGCAGCGTCCCAGGCGTTCGGCAGCACCAGGATGGGTGGAGCGCGGTGCAATCTACGGAGCAATTCGGCTTTATCGGGCACAACGACCTCTGGGTAGCCGGAGTTAAACGCTTTTTGCATACACCAGTCAAACAAGTAGGGTTTCAGGAGGAGCGGACTGATGAGTTTGCGGGGGATTTGCATTGTTGTGATCTTGCTAGCGGCAGTCCTCGCGCCACTCTCGGCGTCCGCCGATCCGCCAGCCCAGGTGGCACGGGTCAGCTTCGTCGGCGGTCCGGTGTCATTCCGACCCGCCTCAGCCGACGAATGGACCGCCGCCACCATGAATTACCCGGTCACCATCGGCGATCACCTCTGGACCGACACCGCGGCGCGCACCGAGCTCTAGCTGGGAGCGTCCACGGTACGGCTGGCGCCGTTCACGGAGTTCAGCGTCCTGAATCTCGACGCCGGCATCGCGCAATTTCGGATCACGCAAGGCGCGATCTCCGTCCGCGTTCGCAGCTTGAATCAGGGCGACCTCGTCGAAATCGACACACCGGAAGGCGCCGTCTCGGTGCTGCAGCCGGGCCTCTACCGCGTTGACGTCAACGACGCCGGAGACGTGACCACCGTGACGGTCCGCCACGGCGATGCCGACGTCGCGACGAATACGTCGTTCCCGCTGCACGAGAACCAGTCCGTCGTGATCAGTAACACCAATCCCTCGCTGACGCCGACCGCCGCGATCGGGATGGACGATTTCGACAACTGGGTCCTGACGCGGGACCGGCGGGAACAGACGGCAGCCCAAGGTGCGAGCTACGTGTCACCCGAGATCGTCGGTGCCGCTGATCTCGGCCAGTACGGAACGTGGCGCGATGCGCCCGGCTACGGCGCGATGTGGATGCCGCGCGTCAACGCCGGATGGGTGCCCTATCGCTACGGTCACTGGGCGTGGGTCGATCCCTGGGGGTGGACATGGATAGACGATGCGCCGTGGGGGTTCGCGCCGTTTCACTATGGACGCTGGGTGGCGACCCCGGCCGGCTGGGGATGGATACCCGGCCGCATTCAGGCGCGGCCCGTCTACGCGCCGGCGCTGGTTGCGTTCGTCGGCGGTGACGGCTTCCGTGTGGCGGCCGTCGCCGGACCACCGGTCGCGTGGTTCCCGCTTGGTGCTCGCGAGGTCTACACACCAACCTACCGGGTCTCTGCGGTGTATGTGCAGACGATCAACAATCCGCACGTCATCGTCGCGGACGCTGCGGTTGGCGCGACCAGTCTTCAGTACGTGAATCGCACTGTTCCAGGCGCCGTGACCGCGGTACCGCGCGACGTCTTCGTCCGGGCACGGCCCGTCGCCGCAGCGGCCACCATTGTGCCGGTCGAGTCCGCGCGTGCGGCGGTTGTCGTCACGACCGCCGTCCCGGCGCGACCCGACCGCATCGTCGTCGCCAGTGCAGTCCACGTCGCGGCACCGCCGCCAGCCGTGTTGGCGAGGCGCGTCATCGTCAAGCAGGCGCCACCCGCGCCTGCCGCGGCGACAACAACAGCGGTGGCGCCCGCGACTCAGGTTCAGGCGCCGCGTGCAGGCGCTGCGCCCGCGGCGGTAGCGTCGCCCGCGGCCGCGCCGGCGTCACCTCGACCCGCGCAGCGCGAGGCCGCGCGCCCTGCCGCGCCGGCGCCGACTCCGGCCACTTCGGCACCTGTCCCGCAGACCGTTTCGCCGCCGCCCCCGCCCCGGCCAAACGCTCAAGCGAACGCGGAGATCGCGGCGCGGCACGCCCAGGAGCGCGCGGCGATTGATGCGCGGCACGCAGCCGAACGCACACAACTGCAGACGCAGCACCAGGAATCGGAGCGCCAGGCGAGCGCGGCCCAGCGTCAACAGATCAAGGTGCAGCATCAGGCGGAGACGAAGGCGATGCAGGAGCGTCACCAGCAGGAGCGGACAGCGCTGCAGCAGAAGCAGGCCGCGGAACGGAAACAGTAAGACGCCGATCGCCGGAAGAAGCCGACCGGATCGAACCACCGAGGCGCTGAGACACGGAGTGCCGTTCCTTTCGATTCGACGGCGATCATTCCGGCGCAACCAGCCCCTGGCACCGCGTCTGAGCTCTATGTCTCGGTGCCCCGGTGGTTCTGAACTAATCGCGCTTGAGGACGGCCATCGGGTCGATCGAGATCGCGCGAAACGCCGGGACGTAAGTCGCGACCAGCGCGCACAGCGCGATCAAACCGAACGCCGACAGGTACGTGACCGGGTCAGCTGCCCCGATCCGCATCAGCAATCCGCGCATGGTCAGGCCGATCGCCCACCCTGCGGCACCGCCAAGCGCCGCGCCCATCGCGAACAGCCGCACGGTACGCGACGCGATCAAATGCAGGATATTGGCACCGGTTGCGCCCAGCGCGACGCGAACGCCGATTTCGTGGCGGCGCTGCCCGACTGAAAATGCGGTCACGCCATAAACGCCGGCGACCGCCACCACGAGGCCGATCGCCGCGAAGCCGACGAACATCGCCATGATCAGATCGTACGAGCGCAGGAAGTCGTCGAGTTGGCTGCGGACGGTGCGCACCTCTGAAACCGCCAGACGGCGATCCTCGGCGCGAAGCGCCTCGCGGATGGCCGGCGCTGTCATCGCCACATCGCCCGAGGTCCGCACCAGGAAACCGACGCCGGCAACCGACTGCGACGCGAGCGGACGATAGATTCGTGGCGGCGCGGGCTGCATGGGGTCGGCTCCGATCACGTTTTCGATCACGCCGACGATCCGAATCGGCGGCCCAGCGGGCGCACCTTTCTCATCGAGCATCCTGAAATGTTCGCCGACCGGTGATTGTGCCGGCCAATAGCGACGTGCTGCTTCGCGGTTGACGACCGCGACCGCCCACGACGCGGCCGCGTCACCCGGCTCCCACATGCGGCCGGCCAGCAGCGGCGTTCCGAGCGTGCGGGTGTAGTCGCCGAACACTGCGGCTTCGCAGGCCCAGGGTGCGTCCCCTGGCGCAGCCGCCGCCCGGCCGTCGATCGCGAAGCGATGAATCGGCTCGCCATCGACGACGATGAACCCTCTGGTGGCTGCGGCAGCGGTCACGCCCGGCACAGCAGCAAGCCGGTCGAGCATCGACTGCACGCTTCTCATCCGCGCGCCATCGTCGTTGTAGTCCGGCGGATCGAACCTGACCCGCATCGCGATCAGGCCATCGGGGTTGATGCCGAGCGGCAGATGCTGGATGGCCTGAACGGTCCGGACAATCAGTCCTGAAACGATCAGCACGGCGAGGGCAAACGCGACCTGCGCCACCAGAAGCGCCGCTCGGCTGCGATTGCCTCGAGCCGAGGCGGACGCGCTGCGGCCGCCGTCCTTGAGGTCCTCGTTGAGATCGGGCCGCGACGACTGCAGCGCCGGCAGGAGTCCAAACAGGATCGGAGTGAGCACTGTGAGCGCGAGTGCAAAGACGATCAGGTTGCCGTTGATGGTCAGCTGCCGGAAATACAGCTCTGGCGAGGCCAACTTGAACGCGGTCAATCCGCCGTAGGCGAATGCCACTCCGAGGCCGCCGCTGGCCAGGCCGAGCAGCGCGCCCTCCGCGATCAGCTGTCGTACCAGCCGGACGCGTGTCGCTCCGAGTGCCACGCGCACCGCCAGCTCTCGACGACGCGCGCTGGCCCGCGCGAGCATCATCGTGGCCACGTTGGCGCACGCCGCCAGGAGCACCAGCCCGACCACCACGCCGAGCAGCGCGAGCACGATCCAGGTACTCGATCCGGCGGTCGATTCCCTCAGCGAAATGGCGTGGAGCGAAAACGCCGCGTCGGTGGCGGGATAGGAGCGCTGGAGCCTGCTGCTGACGGTGACCAGTTCGGCGTTCGCGTTCGCGAGCGTCGCACCCGGCTTGAGCAGTGCCATCACCACCAGCGGCCGCAGCTCGCGGCCGCCCTGTGCGTTCAGGTCGAGCGGCGCCCAGACGTCAATCTGTGCGAGCGTGCCGATCTCGATGTTCGGCGTCAGCACGCCGCCGACGGTGTAGCTCGTGCCATTCAGCGTGACGACACGGCCGACAATCGCCTTATCGCCCGAGAAATGTCCCTGCCAGAAATGATGCGACAGGATCACCACGGGTTGGCCGCCCGGATTCTGGTCCACTGATGGAAGCTGACCCAGAATCGGCGGCACATCCCAGAGCTGAAACAGGTTCGCGCTGGCGTGGGCGGCACTGATGACCATCGGCTCGCCGTCGCCGGTGAGCGACAGCTGTGTCGTCCGCATCGCGAGAACGTCCTCCACCGTCGTCATCTGCGCACGGAGTTCCCGGTAGTCCGGTGCCGACACGCCGAGTCGATCCGTCGCTTGCCGTCCATCGACGCCGAAGATCGCGACCAGCCGTGACGCATTGCCGATAGGCAGCGGCCGCAGCAACAGCAAGTCGGCAAACGCAAAGACGATGGCGTTGGCGGCGATCGCGAGACCGAGTGTGAGGACGATCACGAGCGACGCGCCCGAGTCCTTGCGGAGCATGCGGCCGCCGTAGCGCACGTCCTGCCAGGCAGCCGGGACCACGCCGTCCGCGGCGCCGCCACCGATCGGCAACGGCTCGACGTGCCGCGCTTCGACGCCGGTCAGCTCCGCGATCAGGTCGGCGGCGTCGAGTTCGGCAAGCGCGTCACGGCGCGCATCTTCTTCGCTGGCACCTTCCGCACGCAGGTCGGCGTAGCGATCATGGAGGTGCTGCGACAACTCCTCCACCACTTCCGCTTCGCGAGTCGGTGAAAGGCGAAGATCGTCGAGGCGTCGGCCGATGGCGTGACGCCAATCAGGCATGTTCCATTCCGGCGATTCGGTTGATGGCTTCGACGAACTCGCGCCACGTGCTGCGCTGCGAGGCCAGCACCTTCGAGCCGTCCGGGGTGAGCTTGTAGTAGCGGCGGCGGCGCTGGCCGGCCTTTTCGATCCAGCGACCCTGGATCCAGCCGCGCTTTTCGAGTCGGTACAACAGCGGATAAAGGGAAGCCACGCGGAAGCTGAGGAGCCCGCCGGAGCGCGCCTCGATCAACTTGCTCAAGTCGTAGCCGTGTCGGGGCTGGTCGGCGACCAGCGACAGGATCAGCAGTTCGGCGCTGCCCTTTTTGAGCTCGCGGTCGAGCATCGGCGACTTGATATGTTGCATTGCGACATATTAGCGCAAGGGTCGCCGACGATCTATTTCATTTCAGTGCGGCTTCGCCGTCGGCTCTCAGCCCCGGCCACTCCTTCATCAGCTGGCTGAAGCGCTCGTAGGTGCTCGCGCCGACCTTCTGATCGGCCTGACCGATTTCGCGGCCGACGTTGGACAGCTGATCGATGAACATCTGATCTTCGTAGGGTCCGGTTTTCGTCGTCAGTCGCTGCCAGACTGCCTGCAGCCTGACCGCGTCGCCGCTCTTGCGGTCGAGTGCCTGGCGGACACGAGTCTGGAGGCCGCGAGCGTCAGCCAGCGCGTCGCGTACCTTCAGCGCCAGCGCGGTCTGCGCCGTCAAATCCACAACCGTGATGCCGGACTTGGCGATGCGCGGATCGATTTTCACCGCGAACGATTCAGTCTTCGTGACGCCCGATGCGGTCAGGCGCGCCTTGAAGATGCCCGGCGCCACAATCGGCCCGCCGCCGCCGAATCCACCGCCTTCGCCGCCGCCACCGGGATAGCGCAAGTCCCAGACAAAACGATTCATGCCGACCTTTGTGGGCAGCGTCGAAGGCAGGCCGCCGCCGCGGCGGCCCCCGCGTCCAGTGGCATTGCTCGGCTGACTCGAATAGCTGCGAACAACCTTGCCGGTACTGTCAACGATGTCGAGCGTCACGCCAACCGACGGATTCGACAGGTAGTAATCGATGCGCGCGCCGGCCGGCGGATACTCCGGCGCATCAGGACGCGCCTGCATCGGGTCGTAGCGAACGCGATAGGTCGGGCTCGGCGTGAACAGAAACACGCTCGAGCCATCGAACGGTTTGATCGGCGTCTTCCCGCCCGGGTCCGGCTGAAGCCGGACACTACCGGCGCGCGTGCCCGACGTTTTCGCGGAGCGGTCCGGCGAACCAGCCCGCGCGCTCGTGGGCGGAGCGAGCTCCGCCGCTACGTGCGACGCGGACTCTGCCCCTACGTGCGGGACCGTGCCGGGCCGTAGGGGCCGACCTTGGTCGGCCCGTTTCGACCGGGACATCACGCTGGCCGCCAGCTGACGCAGCGGCGCAATGTCGTCCAGGATCCAGAACGCCCGCCCCATCGTCGACGCAACCAGATCGCCGTGATGCACCTTGAAGTCCGTGACCGGCGTGGCAGGGAGATTCTGCTGCAGCGTCTGCCAGTGCCGGCCCTGATCGAACGACACGAACGCACCCTGCAGGGTGCCGGCGTACAACAGCCCTTCCTGTTGCGGATCCTCGCGAACGACGTGCATCGGTTGATCGGCAGGAATGCCGTTGGTGCCGTCAGTGAGCAGCGTCCAGTGCTCGCCGTAGTCGTTGGTCATGTAGAGATATGGCTTGAAGTCGTTCAAATACATCCGGTACACCGAGACGTACGCCGATCCCTTCCGGTGCGGAGAGTCTTCGATGGTGTGGACACGGCCGCCGGGCGGCAGGCCCGCCGGCGTGACATTCTTCCAGGTGCGTCCGTTGTCGCGCGTCACCCAGACCGGTCCGTCGTTCGATCCGGTCCAGAACACGCCGGGCTCGAGCCGTGACGAACGCATCGAATACAGCGCCGCGTAGACCTCTTCGCCGGTCATGTCACGGGTGATCGGCTCGCCGGAAATAACGTGACCCGCAGGACCGTTCGCGGTGACGTCGGGGCTGAATTTTGTCCAATGGACGCCGCCGTCAATCGTCTTGTGCACGAACTGGGAGCCGGCGTACACGATCGACGGATTGTGCGCATCGATCTCGATCGGCGCCTGACGGACGAAGCGGAACATCATGTCCTGCGGCAGCTTCCCGTAGCGCTGCTGCGGGTTGATCCAGTACTGCTGCTCCTGGCCGGTGGCCATGTCCATGCGGCCGAATTCGCCCTTGCAGTCGCCATAGACGATCTTGCCGGACGGAACCGGCCTGACCTGACCGCTCTCGCAGCCGGGAGTGGCGATCCACAACTGCCGCGGATCGTCCGGTCCCCACGAAGTCGGCGGAAACTCCGGCACGGCGATGTTCTTTCCGGTGTCCTGCTGCGGACCATAGACGAGATACGGAAACTGCTCGTCGGCATCCACGTGATACATCTCGCCGGTCGGCTGGTTCAGCTGCGACGACCACGTCCGCGCGCCATCCTGGCTGACGTTGGCGCCGCCGTCGTTGGTCTCGATCATCACCCTTGGATTGTCCGGATTGAACCAGACGATGTGATTGTCGCCGTGGGGATCGGGGACGGTGACGAAGGTTTTTCCGCCGTCGGTGGAGCGGTGCAGGCCGAGCTCGGTTACCCACACGTCGTTCTCGTCCTTCGGATTCGCGAACACCTTGTTGAAGTAGAACGGCCGCGCGCGCAGCGCCTGGGTGTTGTTCATCAGCGTCCAGGTCGCCGCACCATCCTCGGATCGGTACAAACCACCCTTGGCGCCCACGGCCTCGACCTGTGCGTACACCACCTTCGGATTCGACTGGGCCACGTCCACCCACACTTTGCCGATGAGGTCGTCTGGAAAGCCGCTGCTCGTCCGCGACCAGTGATCGCCGCCGTCGGTGGTCTTGTAGACGCCGCCTTCGGCTGCCGGTCCACCGCTGATGATGGTCCACGGCTGCCGCTGTCCTCGCCAGGCGCCCGCGTAAATTTCGTTCGGGTTGCGCCAGTTGATCGCGAGCGACACCACGCCGGTCTGATCGTTGATGAACAGCACTTTCTGCCACGTCCTGCCGCCGTCCCTGGTGCGATAGACGCCGCGATCGGGCCCCCAGCCGAACGGGTTGCCGATCGAGGCGACCCACACCACGTCCGGATTCTTCGGATCGACTTTCAGCTGGCCGATCTGGCCGACTTCTTTCAGGCCGGCGTACTGCCAGGTCCGGCCCGCGTCCGTCGATTTGAACACCCCGCGCCCGAGAATCACGTTCGAACGGATCGCTTCGCTGCCGGTGCCGACATAGATGACACTTGGATTCGAGTCCGCCACGTCGATCGCCCCGATCGATCCGGTTGGAATCTGACCGTCGGTGATCGGCGTCCAGGTG
>DASXIR010000153.1:0-76964 GCA_036497895.1 Vicinamibacterales bacterium
GTCGATGGTGTTGTAGCCGGCGCCGGCACGCACGACCAGCGAGAGCGAGCCAGCTTCGAGCATTGGCGCGGTCACCGCGGTGCCGCGCACCACCAGTACGTCGGCGCCCGTCTCCCTCACCGCCTGCGTCAGCCCATCGTCTTTCAGGTCAGGCAGATAGATGACATGACAGCCGGCGGCCTCGAGGCCGTCGATGCCGCTTTGTTCGAATTTGTCTGCAACTAAGACCTTCACGGGGAGCTCCGTTCGTCGTTGGTCGTTCTCGCGTCAGATGACGTGGATCAGCAGGCCGTCCCGCAGCTTGGGTTCGAACCAGGTGGACTTAGGCGGCATGATCGCGCCGGCGTCGGAAACCGCCATTAGATCGGACACGCTCACCGGGAAGAGCGAGAACGCGACCGCGGCCTTGCCCGAGTCGACCAGCCGTTCGAGTTCCGCGGTTCCGCGGGCGCCGCCGACAAAATCGATGCGCTTGTCGGTTCGTACGTCAGCGATGCCGAGCACCGGCGCCAGCAGTCCGTCCTGCAGGACGCTCACGTCCAGCGACCCGATCGCATCGGCCGGGTCCGGCGTGACGCGTGGCCGCAGGGTACGCCAGCTGCCTTTGAAATACATCGCGATGTCGCCACGGCGAGCCGGCGTCGCGGCACCGGTCGCGGTCTCGAAGCGGTCGCCGACGGCCTTCAGAAAATCATCGGGCGAGAGGCCGTTCAGGTCCTTCACGATCCGGTTATAGGAAAGGATTTGGACCTGGTCATGCGGAAACGCGACCGCCAGCACGGTCGAGAAGTCGGCCGCGTCGCCAAGCGACGTACCCGCACGTCCGTGGTCCTTGATTTCGGTACGCGCCCGTGCTGCGCTCGCCGCTCGATGATGACCATCCGCGATGTAGAGCGCAGGAATCCGTCCGAACGCCGCCACCAGCGCATCGCGGTCGGCGCCGGTCACCTGCCAGATAGTGTGCTGCACCGCGTCGGGCGCTTCGAAATCGAACAGTGGCGCGCCGGCGACGACGCGTTCGGCGATCCGGTTCACGTCAGCAGCGGCGCGATAGGTAAGAAACACGGGGCCGGTCTGCGCGCCAAGCGCGATCATGTGCCGAGTGCGATCGTCTTCCTTGTCCCGACGCGTCCGTTCGTGTTTCTTGATGACGTCGCGATCGTATTCGTCGATCGCAAAGCAGGCGGCGAGTCCGAGCTGCGCGTGGTCGCCCATGCGGAGTCGATAGAAATACAGGCTGGCCTGATCCTCGACCACCAGTGACGATCGCAGGGTCTTGAAATTGGCAACGGCACGATCGTAGACGCTGTCGGCGTGTGGATCGGTGTCGGCAGGAAGGTCGATTTCAGCGCGCGAGACGTGGAGAAAGCTGAGCGGGTTTCCCGCCGCCAGCGCACGCGCCTCGTCGGTGTTCACGACGTCGTAGGGCACGGCGGCAATTTTCGGGGCGGTTGCAGTGGTTGGTCGAAGAGCACGAAACGGAATGAGCGTAGCCATGGGGCTCAAATTATAACGTTCATTCCGATCCCGACCGGGAACGCCGAGGCGCTATTGCGCGACAGGACCGGCGTTGGCGGCGTGCGCGACATCCGCTGACAACTTCGCGAACGCGGAATCGCGTGCGGCGGTAAACGCCGCCATCTGAGCAGCCGGGACCGGATCGGCTGGTGGCATCGCGCGATGCGCCGTGACCGGGTTGATGCAGACGCCGTGCTGCTTGAGCCTGTAGTCGAGATGCGGTCCGGTGGCGAGGCCGCTCGAACCGACCCTGCCAATCAACTCGCCCTGCCGCACGTGCGACCCAGCTCGAACCGCAATCGACGAGAGGTGGAGATATTGCGTTTCGAAGCCGTTGGCGTGGCGCAGGTGGACCATCCGTCCTGCCCCGCCGCTCGTTCCGGCCGACACCACGACCCCGTCCGCGACCGCCTGCACCGGCGCACCCTCGGGCGCACGGTAATCGACGCCGAGGTGGGCGCGGACCTCGCGCAGAATCGGATGCAGACGGCTGGTCGTAAACGCCGACGTGATCACGGGTTGAAACTTCAGCGGCGAGGCGAGGAAAAACCGGCGCATCGACACGCCGCGGTCATCGAAATACGAGGCCTTTTCTCCGTCGGGAGCGAATCGCACCGCCCGGACATGGCGTCCGGCGTTGACGAACTCGGCGGCGAGAACCGGACCATAGCCGGCGAACACGTGGTTGTCGCGGTACTGCTTCTCGACGGTGAGCTCGACGCGATCGCCAGGCTGCACTTCGGTGCTGAAATCAATTTCGCCGCCGAAGATGTCGGCGATTGCGAGCGTGAGGTCGATGGTCTCGCCGGCAGCGCCGAGCGCGGCCACCAGCGACGTCGCCTGCCGATCGATCTGCGCCTGGACCACTTCGACGCTGCGGGTCTTCGGAATCGGCACGATGGTGGCCACGAGCGCGTCGGCGGTCGATCGCATCACCTGGAGAAAGCGATCGCCGTCGATCTCGTACTCGAACTCCTTCAGCGAGCCCTCGAGGCTGGTCTGCAGCCGGTACGGCTGATCGGCGCGGACCTTCCGCAGATCGAACACCGCCGCGGCTTCAGCAATCAGCGCGGTGACATCGGCAGCGGCAAGCTTCTGCGCCCGCAGCATCGAGGCCAGGGTGGTGCCGCGCGCGATTCGCGCCGACACGACGTGGACTTCGGAGGCCAGGGAGAAGTCGTGCGCGGCCGGATTGGACGAGGGTTCGTCGCCAGCCTGCGGCCGTCTGGCGCATCCGGATACTGCGAATATCGCAACGAGAAGGAAGGAGAAAACGCGGTGCAAGCGGCCGCCCTGATCGGAATGCTATCACGCGAATTCTGATAAAGTCCGTGGTTTCGGAGGTTTGCACGCTCATGCATGTTCGCCGGACGTTCGCTCTTGCCCTTGTTGCCGCCCTCGTCGCGGGCCTGCCGGTCGCCGCGCAGTGGCAGGCCACCGAACACCTCGACCTCGATGCGATCTACCGCATCAAGGACGAAGGCCTGCAGCGCTCGAAGGTGATGGAAATCGAGAGCTACCTCACCGACGTCTACGGTCCGAGGCTCACCGGCTCCCCGAACATCAAGGAAGCGGCCGACTGGTCCATGAAGACGATGAAGGACTGGGGGCTGACCAACGTGCATCTGGAGACGTGGCCGTTCGGCCGCGGCTGGCAGAACCAGCGCTTCACCGCCAACGCCGTGACGCCACGGTCGTATCCGCTGATCGCGTATCCCAAGGCGTGGACGCCCGGCACCAACGGTCCAGTCACCGGCGACGCGGTCATCGCGGTGATCGACACCGACAAGGACTTCGAGACGTTCCGCGGCAAACTGCGCGGGAAATTCGTGTTGTCGATGGCGATGCGCGAGGTGCCGGCGCATTTTGAGCCGCAGGGCACGCGCTACACCGACGCGGAGTTGAAAGACCTTTCGAAGCAGCCCGACGCGGGCCGCGGCCGCGGCCGCGGCAACTTCAACGCCGCCGCCGACTTCAACCGCAGGAAGACCCAGTTCTGGATCGACGAAGGCGTGGCTGCCGTGCTCGACTTCAGCCGCGGCGATGACGGCACCGTCTTCGTGCAGTCGCCGCAGGGCGTTTCGCGCGATCCAAAAGGCCCGGCCCAACCGGCGCAGGTGACGCTGGCGACCGAACACTACGGCCGCATCTGGCGCACGCTCGAGAAGAACATCCCGGTCACCCTGCAGATGGACATCGACAACAAGTTCTTCGACGCCGACCAGAACGCCTTCAACGTCATTGCCGAGTTGCCCGGTACCGACAAGGCAGACGAGGTGGTGATGATCGGCGGACACTTCGATTCGTGGCACACCGGCACCGGCGCCACCGACAACGCTGCCGGATCCGCGGTGATGATGGAAGCGATGCGCATCCTCAAGGTCAGCGGTGTCAAGCTGCGCCGCACGGTTCGCATCGGGCTGTGGGGCGGTGAGGAGGAAGGACTGCTCGGTTCGCGCGAATACGTGAAGGCGCACTACGGCGATCCCGAAACCATGCAGCTGAAGCCGGAGCATGCGAAGTTCGCGGGCTACTTCAACGTCGACAACGGCACCGGTTTGATTCGCGGCGTCTACCTGCAGGGGAACGAAGCGGTGGCGCCGATCTTCACCCAGTGGATGGAGCCGTTCAGGAATCTCGGGATGGAGACGCTGACGATCCGGAACACCGGGGGTACGGACCACTTGTCCTACGATGCGGTGGGCCTGCCCGGGTTTCAGTTCATCCAGGACGAGATCGAGTACAACTCGCGAACCCACCACTCGAACATGGACATGTACGAGCGCGTCCAGCCGAACGACATGATGCGCAACGCGGTCATCGTTGCCACGTTCGTGATGAACACGGCCAACCGCGACGACAAGCTGCCGAGAAAGCCGCTGCCGAAGGCACAGCCGCGACCGGCACGCGGCACCGGCGCTCAGTAGTGTTGATGGCGAAGGCGCGCGGAGGACGCGTCTTCGTGATCAATTACGCCCGTAGCGCCCAGCCCAGCGGCGCAGAGTTTCCTGACGCTCGCGAGCTTCCGCGTGCTGGTCGAGCATATCCACCGGCCAGGGCAATCTGAACGTCCAGTTGTCGGACGTCACCATGGCCGGCTGGTTGATACGATCGCGCCAGCCGAAAACGTCCTGCACCGGCAGCAGAACCAGCTCGGACGCCGACGCATAGACCGCTTCGAGCAGTGCGTCGCGCACCTGCGGATTGAACGGCGCCTGCGCGATATCGGCGCCGTCGGTCACCCGCCTCATGGTGGCCAGCGCGGCGACGCCGTTCCGTTCGTCGCTCGATGCCTCTTCCCACCAGATCGCCATCGGCTCGGTGTCGTGGGTGCCGGTTGCGGCAACCGATACTCGTGGGTACTCCGAGGGATCGCGGAACGGGAATCCCGGCTCGTGCCATTTCCGTTCCCAGCGGAACACGCGGAAGCCCGGAATGTCGAGCCGCGCCAGCGATGCGCGAACGAAATCGGGCACGGTTCCGAGATCCTCGGCGATGATTTCCGCG
Source organism: Vicinamibacterales bacterium (assembly GCA_036497895.1). Taxonomy (GTDB): domain Bacteria; phylum Acidobacteriota; class Vicinamibacteria; order Vicinamibacterales; family CAVVIG01; genus CAVQFC01. Next base: position 5,026 of record DASXIR010000153.1, read on the forward strand.
CCAGGACTGCGAAGCACCGCCAGCACGCGTTCGCCGAGCGCCTCCTGCGACGGTTGGTCAGCGGGCGTGAAGAAGCCGTCGCCGCCGGAAACCGGACGTCCGTAGGTGCGGTAGAAGCCGACGAGGTGGTCCACCCGGTAGCCGTCGAAGAGATCCGCAGTCCGGCGGGCCCGCTCGTGCAGCCAGCGAAAATCCTCGCGCTCCATCGCGTCCCAGTCATACAGCGGCACGCCCCAGTTCTGGCCGGTCGCGCTGAACGCGTCGGGTGGCGCACCGACCGACACGTCGAGGCGGAACTGATGCTGACGCACCCAGACGTCGGCGCTGTCGCCGTCAACCATGAACGGCAGGTCGCCGAACAGCTGGACACCGTGGGTTTCGAGCCGCGCGCGCCGCCACTGCATGCCGGCGATCCACTGGAGGTACTGGAAATAGAGCACCTCGTGGGCCAGTTCGCGGCGCAGCAGGTCGATCGCTGCAGGATCGCGCCGCTGCAGCTCCGCTGGCCACGACGTCCATGCTCGTTCCTCTTCGCGCGCGTGCAGCGCGCGGAACAGGCTGTAGTCCTCGATCCACCACGCCTGCTCGCTCAGGTAGTGACGAAGCGAGCGTGCGCGTTCGGTGTCGCGGCGCCATTCGGCGTCGACGAATCGCTCGAAGGACGCGCGCAACGCCGACTGCTTGAGTCGCCGGACCGTGGCGTGCTCGATGCGGGGACTGACGCGAACGGCCGCGAGCGCGGCGCGATCCGCCGCCGCAAGCGCCGCCTCGCCTCCGAGCGCGGCAAAATCCGGAACCGCCGGGACACGGATGAAGATGGGATCGAGGGCCATTCCACTGATCGCCGAGTACGGCGACTGTTGACCGGGCGCCATCTCGTTCAGCGGCAGCATCTGCATGACGCGCACGCCGGCTTCGGCCAGCCAGGCCGTGATCGGCTCGAGGTCGCCGGTGTCGCCGATGCCCCAGCTCTCGCTCGACGGACAAGAAAACAGCGGCACCAGCAGGCCTGCCCGTCGGTGGTCGTGCGGTTCGGCGTCGCTCATGATCTCGCCGGTTCGGTGCAATCGAAATGCCGGAACACACGCGCGATGCCATCTGCAAACGTCTCTGGTTGCGGCAATAAGCTGACCACCAGGTACGATTCGCGCGGGAAGTCGAAAAAGTATCCCGGATGCGTAAGAACTCCGTGTGACGTCAGCAACCGCACCACCAGATTTTCTTCAGATTCGAGGGTCGGCACCTGGATGATGGCATACCAGCCGCCGCCGCTGCGCAGAACGCGGCACGACGGCGTCGCGGCAATGGCGCCGAGCAGCCGCCGGTAGTTCGTCTGCACGCGCGCGACGATCTGACGCCGAACGCTGGCGCCGCGCTCCAGCAGGTCACTGACGGCGACCTGCACCGGCGTCGAAACCGACAGGTATGTGTCCGCGACGAGCTCCAGCCGTTCCATCGCTGCCGCAGCAAGAGGCGCGGGGCCGGCGACGGCGATCCAGCCCAGCTTGACCTGCGGCAACCCCACCGACTTCGAGAGTCCTCCCAACCCGAACGACAGCACGTCCGACCGCGACAACGGCTGCCCCGCCGACGCGGCATGGCCCGGTTCGAGTTCGTAGTCCGCAAACACTTCGTCGACGATGATGGCAATTCCGCGGGGAGTGCACAGCGCGGCCAGACGGTCCAGCTCGGCGTGCGTCGCCGAGGATCCGGTCGGGTTGTTCGGGCTCACCAGCAGCACGGCGCGCGTCCGCGTCGTCAGCGCACGTTCGATGCTTGCGAAATCGATTGACCACGCACCGTCGATGTCGAGGTCGTAGGCAATTGCAGCGACCTGATCGAGCCGAGTCAGGTGATCGAACAGTGGGTAACTTGGACGCGGAACGAGGACCTCGTCTCCCGAGTCGGTTAACAGCTTGAACAGCAATCCGTAGGCATCGCTGGTGCTCGCGGTCAGGACGATGCGTTCGGGAGCGACATCGAGGCTCCGGCGTGCGTAGTCCGCGGCGACCGCCATCCGTGCGTCCAGCGTGCCGGCCGGCTCCGGCTCGTAACGCAAGCCGCGAGGATCGGCCATCCTCGCAAGCAGATCCGCTGGATAGTCGAAGCCGGCGAGCGTCGGGTTCGCCAATGTGAGGTCGATGAACGGCCGACCCTGGCTGCGGCGCTGCCGAACCGCATCGGTCAAACGGTTCGAGGCAAGGCTGGCTGGAAGGCGGGAGGAGAACACCGGGTGCCTATGGCCCGGGAACTATTTCGACCCGCTCAATCACGTCGCCTTCGAGCACCTGATCGATGATGCCGATGCCATTCAGAACCTGCGCGAAGACGGTGTACTCGTGATCGAGACGCGGGTTGTCGACGAGATCCACGAATATCTGGGCGTCGCCGGTGTCGCGCCCGCGCGTCGAGATACCGACTGAGCCGCGCACGTGAGGCCACAAGCCGACCTCGTCGCGCATGAACGGTGAATCGCCGATGTATTCGCTCGCGCCGGGACTTCCGCCCTGGATCACGAAGTTTGGTACGACCCGATGAAATGTCAGGCCGTTGTAGTAGCCGGCCTCGGCGAGCCGCGCGAAACGCAAGACGGTCGCCGATGCCTGTGCCGTCACCAATGCCAGCTCGAAGGTGCCGAGCCCTCGGATGGTGACACGAGCGCGAGCCGAGGCCAGCCGGCGGAGATCCTCAGCGTTCAAATCGGACGCCTGCGCCTGGGCCGGCATTTTGTGCGGCGGGGCGCCGAGCGCCGTGAGCGTCCTGGCGATCGCATCTCGGGCATCGTGCGAGTTGTCGCGGCCCGCTGCGACCAGCCGGTCCCACTCAGCCTTCAGCGCCGGGATCGCGAGCTCCGGGTGCGGCGTGTCGCCGAGCGCCAGCGCGGCGGCGCGCAAGATCTGGTTGCCCGGACGAGTGAGCTGGGCGAGGTACACCGCGTCCGCGTCGTGGCCGGCAATTTTCCGCAGTCCCTCGACCGCCGCCTCCCTCACGTTGTCGTCGTCATCACGGGCGAGCTGCTCGAGCGCCGCGCGATTCCCCAGTTGGGCGGCGGCGCGCGCCGCGTACATCCGGAGCTGCCAGACTCCTGACGCGGTGAACGACGGCAGCGCCGCTGACGCTCGCTCGGGAGCGACGCTCGCGAGCGCGACGAGCGCATGCGCCGCCCGATGCCAGCCGCGCGGGACAGACGCAGCCTGCGCATCGGCGACGGCCTGCTCCAGCGCGGTGACGACGCTGTCGTCTGCGGCGGGCGAATCGACAGGGGCGGCGGCAGGCCCGGCGTTTCCATCCTGAGCGCCGCCGGCAGACGCGACCGCGGACGGCGCCGCTGCGGACGAGGGAACCGCAGTCGGAGTTGGCGCACACGCGCCAAGCTGATCGAAGCCACTCAGTGCGACGTTGGTGTCGCGATCGCGCGTCGCGGTCAGCGAGGCGCTGCACGCGTCGGGATCGTTGCGCGCGCGCACATTTCTCAGCGCTTCGAGACGCACCGACGGCGAATCGTCCTTGAGTCCTGAAGCCAGGACCCGGTGGGCGAGATCGGCGGTCACACCGTTCCCGCCCGCGGCGGCGGCGTGCATGGCGATGCGGCGAACCTGCGCGTCGGGATCGGCCGCGGCTCTCTGAAGCACGTCATCGTCCACGGCGGCTGCGGTGATCAACGCCTCCATCGCGAGGCGACGCACCCTGGCGCCGGTGGCTGCCTCGCGCGGCACCAGCTCCGACAACCGGCGCAGCCGCGTCACGGCGTCTTCGCTCGGCGGACGCAGCTTGCGCTGGATTCTGACGAAGGCCTCGAGCCCCTTGGCGACGCCGAGCCGGCCGCTTACGTTCACCTCGTTCTCGGCCGCCTCGAGCAAGGCGCGCTCCGCGGTCTCGGCCTGCGCCGCGGTCGCGTACGGCAGGCGGCCGATGCTTTCGCAAATCGCGGCGCGCACGTCAGGGTCGGCTTCGACCTTGAGTCGCGTCGCTAGCGCGGCAAACGCCGCATCCCGCGCCGTATCGCGCACCGATGCCGGCGCAGACGATTCGTGCTTCCAGCCCTGCGCCGCCTGGGCGATCGCGTCGGCTGCCTCGGAGCGGATTTCCGGCAGCGCGTTTCGCAGCGCGAAGGTGATATCGGGAATCAGCGACGGACGCTCGAGGCGGCCAAGGGCGCGAATCGCGATCCGGACGGTCTGCGGATCGCCGCTGTGCGCGCCCGATCGAATGACGGAGAGATCGTGCGGCGTCGGCGCCCGGCGATCCTCTGCCTGTAACACTGCCAGCCGAGAAACCCGCGGGGACGGCGGCGGATCGTTCTGCGCAGCGGCGAGCGTCGGACCGCAGAGTCCGCACAGCACCAACAGGATCGGAACCCGCATCGTGCTTACCCCCGCAGGCGGCGCGTCGCGGCCGAGTACTCGAGCATCTGGACCGTCAGGTCGAGCGGATAGGAGATCGCGACGTCGACGATGGCTCCCGACACATCACGCACCGGCTCGAGCCGTGGCATCACGAACGCGGTGTAGGACGGCAGCTGCAGGTGATCGACACGCGCGACGACTTCGTCCCGGAGCGCCGGATCGAAATGCACACCATAAGTATCGACCAGCGACAGCGCGGCGGCGTAATCGCCCTCGCCCTTGATCCGCTGGACCTCGGCGAGCAGGCGGCCGACGCCGTCGCGAAACGCGCCGGGATCCACCATCACGAAGTAGGTTTTGCCGTCGCGCTTGCGCACCTCGATTGCCGACGTGTTCCCCATCAGCCAGCCGACGATCATCTGGCGGTTGCGCATGTGGTCTTCTTCGATTTCGGTGCCCTCACGCATCCGCCGCAGCTGCACCAGCGCGTTGCGGGTATAGGCCTCGTACTCGGCGCGGACGATCTCATCGTGATCGTCTTCGGACAACAGCTCGAACTCGACCAGCTGCCGATCGGGCAGGAAGTACAACGCCACCAGGTCGGCGCGCGATTCCTCGATCGCCGAGAACTGCTCCTTCAGCGCCGTCTGCGGGCTGCCGTTCAGCCGCTCGTCCACTTTTCCCGAGCCGTGGCCGATCACCTCGTGCATGTTGGTGGTCAGCTCGCTCGCGAATGCGCTCCACTTTCTGGCGCGTTCGGCCTCTTCCGGTGTCCACGAAAACTCGTGGCGAAATTCCGGCAGCGTGGACTTGTCGTAGGCCTCGCTGACGTTCGACAGCGATACCGACTTGCTGCCGTACTTTTCCCTGATCGCCTGATCGTTGGGCAGGTTGATGCCGATCGGCGTAATCGGTCCCGACTCGCCGGTCTCGATCACGATGTCGATGGCGTTGGCGGTGACGCCGTGCGCGCCCGCCTTCCGGAATCGGGCATCCCACGGCATCCGGTCCTCGAACCACTGCGCGTGCTCCGCGATGGTTCGAATCTGTCGCGTCTTGTCGGCGTTGACGTAGAACACCAGCGCTTCCCACGCGCCCTTGATGCTGCGCGCATCGAGATACACCTCGACGAAGCCGTTGATGGTGTCCACGCTGGAGGCTTTGTCCTGCACCCACGCAATGTCGTAGGCCTCGCGATCCGTTGCCTCGCCGGTGCGGTAGAACGTGATCAGCGCGCGGAGCGCGTGCGCCATCGGCTCGGTCGCGAACGGAATCGCGGCTTCGAGGTGCTCGACGATCGCGGAAATCTGCCCGTCGTAACGGCCGCCGACGCGGTAGACCTCCTCGCAGAGCACGTCGTCGTCCAGCACCAGACGCGAGTTGAGGGCATAACGCTCTTTGAAGTTCTCGATCTCCGCCATCGTCACACCGACGTACAGATTGTTGGCGCTGGCGGTGACGATGTCCTTGCCAGGGCGCGGCGTTTTGCTGGTCACCGTAGGATCGACGTCGGCGTCGAAGAACATCGGTTGCAGCCGGGCGAGGAGCTGATCGAGAGATTCGCCGGACCGCAGCGGAAATCGCGCTCCGTTGCGGTGCGCAACACGAGCCGCGGCCTCGAACGCGGATGGCGTGCAGGTCAGGACGAACTTCCGCGCGGTCAGGTTGTTGAAGCCGCCGCTGTTCATCCAGAACAGCTTGGTATACCGCTGGATCTCTTCGAGCGTCGACGCGTCGATCTGGTTCGGGTGGGTGACGATGGCCTCGAGCACGTCCCGCATTTCAAGACTGTAGGCGTAGCGCTGGTCGTAGAAGATGTCGCGTCCGGCGATCGCGGCCTGCGTCAAATGCCAGACCAGCGTCTTCTCGCGCAGTGACAGCGCGCCGAAGCCGTCCGCGTACAGCTGAACCACCGCCGCTTCGCCGACGCGCTCGAGAAGATAGGTGCGCTCGGCCGACGCGAGAGGGGACGCAGCTGCGGGGTGCCCGGTGTTCATCTCATCCGTAGCCTACATCACGGCAGGACGACGCGTTCACGGTAACCGGCAATGTGAACAGGCCATTGGCGTTCGGCGGTGATTCTCGCCTCGAGCGCAGTCAGCGCGGCGGGGTCGCCGTGCACGAGATATGTCATGCGCGGCGCACGCGTGAATCCGGAAAGCCACCGCATGATCTCGCCGGCGTCCGCGTGCGCGGACATCGAGTCCATTCTTTCAATGCGCGCCGCCACCGGATACACGCGTCCGAGCAACTTGATCGCCTTCGCACCGTCACACAGCAGGCGTCCTCGCGTGCCCTGGGCCTGATAGCCGACAAACAGCACGGTGGTCTTCGGGTTTGAGACAGTGGCAGCGAGGTGGCGCAGTACGCGACCGCCCGTGGCCATTCCGCTCGATGCGATCACGATCGCGGGTTGACGCGACGCCACCAGCTCCGCTGACTGTCTCGGCGAGCTCACGATCGTCATTCGAGTCGTGCAGAAGGTACAAACACGCCGGCCGTGAATGCGGTGCGCGTCGGAGGTGGTGGTCAGCTCGGCGTCCAGCTCGTTCAAACGCGACTGGTAGAACTGCAGCGCGCCGCTCGCCATCGGACTGTCGAGATAGACCGGCAGGACAGGGATGCGCTGCTCGTCTTCGAGGCGCTTCAGCCAGTACAGGACCTCCTCAACGCGGCCGATGGCAAACGACGGGATGATCAGTTTGCCGCCGCGCTGTACGGCGTCGTTCACGATGGCCGCAACGCGCGCGCCGTTGTCATCCGCTTCGTGCAGACGATCACCGTAGGTGGACTCGAGCAGCAGCACGTCCGCCTCCGCGACCGGCGTCGGATCCGGGAGCACCGGACGGTTGTAACGGCCGAGGTCGCCGCCGAACAGCAACGTCCGATCGCCGACCCGGACGCGCGCGTACGCCGATCCGAGGAGGTGACCGGCGTTGATGAAATCGACCTCGACGCCGGGGACAACCGGTACGGCACGGTCGTAGCCCACCGGCTGCAGGCGGTCGAGGGCATGCGCGGCGTCGATTGAAGTGTAGAGCGGCAGCGCCGGGTTGTGTGCGCTGAAACCGTGCCGGTTGGCATCGCGGGCATCCTCTTCCTGGATATGCGCTGAATCCGGCAGCACCAGCGAGCACAGCTCTTTGGTTCCGGGCGTACAGAAAATGCGACCCTTGAACCCGGCCGCGACCAGCCTCGGCAGATACCCGCAATGGTCCAGATGCGCGTGGGTCAGCACCACGGCGTCGATGCTGACGGGATCAATCGGAAGGGGCTCCCAGTTCCGCAGGCGGAGCTCCTTGAGGCCTTGAAAGAGGCCGCAATCAACGAGGATCCGGTGTCCGTCAACCTCGAGCAGGTGCTTCGAGCCGGTCACAGTACCGGCCGCGCCCAGGAAGGTCAGCGTTGGGGGTGCCATTGGTCCTGCAAGGATACCGAAAGCTGATGGGCCTCGCCGGTCGTGACATTTACAGACAAGCCATTCGTGCATCCGCCCGCGCGATTGTGATCGATAGTCGACTTGATACGACTTAAACTGCCTAGAAAAGTCGGATTAAATTATGCTTATACGTGAGCGCAAGAGCCCGGAAAGGCACCGTTCCATCCCGGCCGGGGACGGTTCGCGCTCCGCCGAAAGACCGTTGAACGAAACCCGCGATCGGACTATTGTTTCACCGATATATTCCTCTCCATCCGGTCGCCGCCAACGCGACGAGGTGAGTCTGCAATGGAAGACATGAAGATGCTGGAAGAAACGGCCCAATCGGTCTCACGACGCGGTTTCATCAAGGGCGTCATCGCGGCGGGCGCGGTCGCCTCCTCGTCGGCCTATTTGTTCCGGGGCACGACCACGCTGCACGGGCAACCGTCAGCTCCCGGCGCAGTCGAGCGATTGATCACGCTGAACGTCAACGGACAGGACCGTCGCGTCGACGTGATGAAGCAGGAAACGCTGGCCATGGTGCTGCGTTACAAGCTGGGGCTGACAGGCACCAAGCTTGGCTGCGACCGCGCCGAGTGCGGCGCCTGCACGGTGCTGATCGACGATGTGCCGCATTATTCGTGTTCGGTGCTTGCGCATACCACGCGCGGCCAGAAGATCACGACGATCGAAGGCCTCGCCGATCCGACCACCGGCAAGCTGAGTCCGGTGCAGCAGGGCGTCGTCGACGAACAGGGCTTCCAGTGCGCGTTCTGCATGCCCGGCTTCGTCATGGCGACTACCGGCTACCTGAAAACCAACCCCAATCCGACGCGTCAGGAGCTCGCACACGGCGTGTCGGGCAATCTGTGCCGCTGCCAGGATTACGACAAGATTCTGACCGCGCTGATGCGCGGTGCCGAACATATGAGGAACGCGTGAAAATGGCTGACAACAAACTGATCGGCCAGAACTACACCACGCCCGACATCGTCGCCAAGGTCACTGGCAAGGCGAAGTACGCGGAGGACTACCGCATCGAAGGCATGCTGTTCGCGAAGCTGCTGGTCAGCCCGATGCCGCATGCGCGCATCAAACGGATCGACACGACCGCTGCGATGGCGATGCCCGGAGTCAAGGCGATCCTGAGAGCCGAGGACATGCCTGGCGCCGCCGTCGGCGCGACGCTTGGCGAGGGTGTGCAGGCGTCGGCGCAGGCGGAGCGCGGCCTGACCGACGAGCCGTTGTATCAGGGCGAGCCGATTCTCGCGATTGCCGCCGTTGACGAACTGACCGCGGCGCTGGCGATCGAAGCGATCGACATCGAGTTCGAACCACTTCCATTCGTCGTGGATCCGGTCGAATCGCTGCGTCCGGGCAGTCCGAATGCCCGCCACCAAGGCAACGTCTGGACGCGCCCCGCGGCGCCACCTGCGGCCCCCGGTGCTCGGGGACCGGCGAACAGCGCGGCCGGTGCCAACGCCGCCACAGGTGCGGCAGCCGGTGCCGCTGCCGGGACAACCACTCCCGCCGCTGCGGCACCCCGTCCGGCGGCCGCAGCCGGCGCAGCCCCTGCAGGTGAAGCGCGTGCCTCCGCTCCTGGTGCAGCGCCCGTTGCAGGCGCGGCGCCTGCTGCTGCCGCGGCCGCTGGTCGTGGTCGCGGCGGTCGTGGCGCGGCTGCCGGCGCACCGGCGCCGCCAGTCATCGCCGAATGGAAATGGACCGCAGACGACTTCACGAAGGCGGAGCCCGGTCAACTGCCGCTCGGTAAGGCCACCGATGAGTGGGCTTACGGCAACATCGAAGACGGGTTCAAGAAGGCTGCCCTGGTTCTCGACGAAACCTTCATGACCCAGTCGACCGGTCACCAGCCGCTCGAAACGCGGACGGCGATGGCCTATTGGCAGAACGGCAAGTGCTATCTGCACGGCTCGACGCAGAGCACAGTGCAGACCGTGGCGGCGTTCGCGCGATGGGCCGGCATCACACCCGACAAGGTCGTGATGATTTCCGAGTTCACGGGCGGCGGCTTCGGCAGCAAGATTCCGGGCGCCATCTCGATGGCGATTCCGGCGCTGCTCTCGAAGAAAGCCAACGCGCCGGTGATGATGCGCATCACCCGCGAGGACGAGCACTTCATCGGCCGCGCCCGTCCCGGCATTCTGGCGCGCGTGAAGATCGGTTTCACCAAAGAAGGCCGCATCACCGCGGTCGACATGTACGCGATCTGCGACAACGGCCCTTACGACGCGCAGGGTGACGGCCGCTCGGCCGGCACCACGTCGTCTCTGGCGTATCAGCCCGAAGCGATGCGGTGGCGCGGTCTCACGGTGTTGACCAACACGCCGCCGAAGACGTCACAGCGCGCTCCCGGCGGGATGCAGGGCGTCGGCATCTTCGAACCGATTCTGACCAAGGCGGCGACGAAACTCGGCATCGATCAGGTCGAGCTCCGCATGATCAACGCGCCGGCCGGCAAGGCGCCGTTCGGACCGGCGTTGCCAAACGGCAAGCAGGCCTACGTGACCAGCGCCTTCGTCAAGGAAGCGCTGACGAGGGGGCGTGAAGAGTTCAAGTGGGACGAGAAGAAGGCCGCCTACAGCGGCAAGCGCCAAGGTACTAAGGCACGCGGCATCGGTGTGGCGGTCAGCCCGTTCTCGGGCGGCTCGATCGGGTTCGACGGTCTCTTCATCATCAAGCCGGACGGCCGCATCCAGTTCCAGTCGGGCATCGGCAACCACGGCACCCACTCCGTCTTCGACGTCCATCGTCAGGCGGCGCAGATGCTCGGCCAGCCCTGGGAACTGTGCGATGTCGTCTTCGGCAACACCGGCAAGAATCTGCCGTGGACGTCGATTTCGGCCGGCAGCCAGACCGCGCACGCGATGACGCGGGCGGCGCACGCGGCCGCCACTGACGCCATCAAGAAGCTGCAGGAAGTGGCGGCGAAGGCGCACGGCGGCAATCCCGACGCCTACAAAGTCGCGGGCGGCAAGGTCACCGGACCGGGCGGCACCATGACCTTCGCGCAGGCAGCGCAGAAAGCCATCGAGTACGGCGGCAAATACGACGGTCACGAGCTGCCGGAAGACATCAACAACTTCACCAAGACCTCGGCGAAGAACCTGGTCGGCCTCGGGTTGATGGCGGTCGCCAAGGACGCCTATCCGCGCGACGGGCAGTCGCAGTCCTACGTCGCCGGCTTCGCCGAAGTCGAAGTGGACACGGAAACCGGCGTCGTGAAGGTGATCGACTACCTCGCGGTCGGTGACGTCGGCACGGTGGTGAACCCGCGCAGTCTCAAGGGCCAGCTGTTCGGCGGGTCGATGCTCGGGCTCGGTCACGCCAAGACGCAGCGCTGGGCCTACGACCAGGAGTACGGCGTCGCGCTGGCGCGGCGTTTCTACCAGAACAAGCCGCCGACCATTCTGGACGCACCGCTCAACTACAACGGCATGGGACTCGACATTCCGGATCCGGAGACGCCGACCGGCGTCCGCGGCGTCGGCGAGCCTCCGGTCGGTGCGGCGTACGGCGCGATCATGAACGCGATTGCCGACGCGGTCGGCGACGAGATCTTCCGTCGCTCGCCGGTGTCTGCGGACATCATCCTGAACGCGCTCGAGAACGGCGGAAAGCGGACGCACGAGCCGCTGACAGCTCACATCTGACGACTGCAAAATGCCGAATGCAAAGTGCAAATTGCACGGCTCGGAAATTGTCCAATGCAAATCTGCAATTAGCAATTTGCAATCAGCAATTATGAGGGACGCAACATGGCCGTAATTCGCGACGTAATGCCGGTGTTCGAGCTGTATCAGCCGGCGAGCATCGATGACGCGATCAAGCTGCTCGACAAGCACGGCGCCGACGCCCTGGTGCTGGCGGGCGGTCTCGACAGCATGGACTGGCTCAAGGATCGGCTGAAGAAGCCCAGCGTCGTGGTCGACCTGGGACAGATCGCCGAGCTCAAAGGCGTGAAGGAACTGAACGGCGGGATCGAGATCGGCGCGATGACGCCGCTCACCCAGGTCGTCAAGAACCCGATCGTCCGCGAAAAGTTCAGCCTGTTGATGGAAGCGGCCGAGCTCGTCGCTTCGCCGCAGATTCGCAACCAGGGGACCATCGGCGGCAACGTGTCGCAGGACACCCGCTGCTGGTACTACCGCGGCGGCTGGAACTGCTACCGCGCCGGCGGCAACATCTGCTACGCCGACACGCCGACGGCGGTGAACCGCGAGCACGCGATCTTCGACGCCAACCGTTGCGTCGCCGTCAACCCATCGGACACCGCACCCGCGCTGGTCGCGCTCGACGCGTCGATGGTGATCCGCGGACCGAAGGGCGAGCGCGTCGTGCCGGCCGAGGAGTACTGGCTCGGACCCGGGATCGACATCACCAAGATGAACATTCTCCAGCCGAACGAACTGCTCGTCGCCATCCGCATTCCGGCGACGATGGCCGGGGCGCAGTTCTATTTCGAGAAGGTGCGCGACCGCCAGGTGTGGGACTTCCCGCTCGTCAACGTGGCGGCGGCCATCGTCTACAACGGCGGCAAGATTGAGAAGGCGCGTCTGGTCTGCAACGCGGTCGCGGCCACGCCGAAGCGGCTCACGGCGGTCGAGACGGCGATCATCGGCAAGCCTCGCAACGAGGAGACGGCCGACATGGCGGGCAAGCTCGCGGTCGAAGGCGCGCAGACGCTGCGCCACAACGGCTACAAGGTGCCGCTCATGCGCAACCTGGTCAAGCGTGCGATTCGTGGTTCGGAGGGCTCTACATGGACGTCCTAAGATGGGGACGGAATCCATGGGGGCAGTGGGTTCTCACCCACGTCTCGTGGAGTCTGTTCTGGGCAGCGTTGTTCGCCGGCGTGCTGTTCTTCGTCGCGCACGCCAGCTACATGCTGTTCTCCGCGCACCGCAAGCGCGCCTCGAGTGAGACCGACGCGCTTGAAGCGAAGTACAAGAACCTGCCGCCTAAAATCGAGCGGCATTCGCTGGTGGCGCGCCTGTTTCACTGGGTGATGGCCGCGTCGATGTTCACGCTGCTGTTCACGGCGTTTCTCCCGATCGCCGGCATCAGGTTCCCCTGGGTGCAGTGGCACTGGATCGCGGGCATCGTCCTGATCGCCTCGATCGTGTTCCACATCTTCCACGCCACGTTCTTCCTGGACTTCTGGTCGATCTGGATCGGTCCGAAGGACATTCCGGAGATGAAGGCCGACCTGCTGCGCGAATTCGGTCAGGACGTGCCGGGACCGAAGTCGGGCAAGTATCCGATCGGCAACCGTCTCTATCACCTCGCGATCGTGTTTGCCGGCCTCGGCGCCTCGATCACCGGCGCGCTGATGATTCCGCGCATTCGCACCGGTATCGTCACGCGCAATCCGTACTATCTCAGCGACTTCGTGTGGGGCATCACCTACGTGACCCACGGCCTGGCCGGCGTCGGCCTGGTCGGCCTGGTCATCGCGCACGTGTACTTCGCGATCCGGCCGGAGAAGCTCTGGATCACCAAAGCGATGATCTTCGGCTACATCACGCGCCGTCAGTATCTGGAGCACCACGAGCCGTCGCGCTGGGTGGTCGCGCCTGACGGCTCCAGCAAGTCCGCGGGCCCGGTGTGAGCGCCGAGGTCACGACCACCGACCTCAGTAGTCGGATCAATACCATCGAAGAGGCGTACGAGTTCATGCTCGCCTACGCCGCCCAGGGGCTTTCCACCGATCAGGGGAGCGACGTCGGCAGTCAGGCGCGGCAATTCCTGCAGCGCTGCGACGCCGCGCTCGCTGGTCTCGGCTCGTTCCTCACCGGGTTCGTCGTCGAAAGCGCGCTCGAGCCGGCGGCGGCCTATCAGGCGTTCATCGCCGTCATCGATCGAGATGCCCGCGATGCGCAGGCGGCGGTGCAGCTGGTGCTGGCACAGCGGGCAATCAGCTCGGCGCTGGTCGACAACCTCAACGCGTCAATCCACCTGCGCGCGCTGCTCACCGACCTCTTCCTCATCGACGAAGTCCTCAAACATCGGTAAGTACCCCGTGGCGCAGGGCTTCACCCCTGCGTCCGCGAGCATGAGTTCTCACTTGCGGCGCGTGCGCTGGTCAGCTCCCGCGAGCGTGATGCTGCGTCTGCGTCGCGACGATGGTGTCGCCGCCGGCCTCCACTTCGCGTGCCGGGAAGTTGGCCTCAGCTCGTACCCTTCGGCGGCGCGGCGACTATCGGGTTATTCCCTCAACGGCCACTCACGCAAACATCGCTATAGCTTGCTTCAAAACCACGGATCGCGGAGGACGAAGTCGCCGCGATGAATCGCTGCGCCCAACTTCCTGCTTCGCACTGCCATCGGCACGCTCAGAGTCGGTCCGGCGACGACACCACGTCACGCCGCTGACAACGTCAATATCGACGCGAAACTCGCGGATGTGCAGCGAAGTCGATTCGCTCAAACTTCGACGCGCGATCGACTTCCAGAACCACCTGAGACGAGCGCCGAATACATCGAAGGCAATCGAGTCTCTGCTGCAAACCGGAAGCGCGTCCGACCGGCCAGAACCGTCGTAAACTCCTCAGACCCAAACGGAGCCGCGGTCTGGGTTGAGGGATTCTGAAACGATGCAGCGGGTCGACCATAACGTGAACACGTTGTTCCTACGACGATGAGCGATTCCTCTGACGGATCATTTGGACAACAGCTCGTGTCACTCAAAACGTCCTTCACAGACTCGAACGGGAATTCGCGAACTCTCACCTGCCAGCGACGATGGCTCGTGGGCGGCGCCACCGCCTCGACATCTTGAAGCGGCTCGGAAGCCGACATCTTCGCTGGCCCTTCGAAGATCGAGTTCTTGTTTGGCTCCTTCCGAACATGGAGCGGAAATCACGAGAGTTTCACTCCTCCACAGGTGGCGACCTCTCCAGCGTTTTCGCAGAACATCAACTCGCTCATATAGACGAGGCTCTGACTGAAGAACTGTTGGCGCGCTTGGATTCATAGTTCTGGCATTCGCGCGACACACCGCCGCGCCGGGTGTCACGGGTCGTGACCGCAGCGACCCTCGGGCCTCGCGTATCGACGGACGAACCGTCATGGCTGATGGCTAACGGCTGATGGCTATGGTCGAGCGCTGGCGAACGCACGCGGTGGGTGTCACGGGTCGTGACCGCAGCGACCTCGGGCTTCGCGTGCGCGAGCGTCAGACGGCAAACGCATCCGCAAGCGTCACCTGGCGCGGCGCCGTTGATTCGCCACTGACGATCGGATCACCTGGTGGCCCAACTGATTGTCAGATGTCGTGCGGATCACGTCAGGCGACGCGTGGACCGTCAGGTCAGCGCTGGAGGATGCGTTTGCCACGCGAGCCGTCCGCGGGAGCAAGGGCACTCGCGACAGTCGGCGCGTGCAGGCGTGCGGTGAACGTCGCTCGGCTGAAGCCTCGGCGCGTCGCAGCTAGTAGTTCTTCTCCCACGCCGCGAAGATCTTCGAACTGCCTTCCATCAGTGCCTGATGGACATGGGCGTGCTCGGTGGCCATCTGGCCATCGACGTAGTCGCGGAACAGTTTCGACTTGTAGATCCCGAGCGTCAGCGTTTCCATCATGTCCGACGTGCCGTAGAGCGGGTCGGGGACATTCGTTCCGAAGTCGAACACCTTCTTCGCTCGCGCGCCGGCCACGAACTCCATGTCGCAGCGAACCTCGTTGTTGTCGCGCAGCAGGAACGAGAACGTCTTGATCGCCCAGTCGAACTTGCCGGGACCGAATCCGAAGAAATTCGGGATCGGCGCGAAGTCGATGAACGGGTAGCCGATCGCGACCTCGAGCTTGTAACCCGGCTTCGGATTCGAGATGACGTGGACGAAGTCCGGATGCTGAACGACGGCGACCGCCTCCTTCAGCACCTTCTTCATCGGCCCGAGATAGATGACGAAGTCGTGGAGAAAGATCGTCAGCAGCGACCAGCGGTACTTGCTGCCGATCTCGCGCCAGTCGCGCGCGACCGCGACCTGATCGGCGGAGTACTTGCCGCAGGTGCCGTCCGCCTCGCAGTAGATCATCTGCTGCATGGTGAAGCCGCCCGGATCGCCATCCGGATAGACCCACGACGAGGTATTCAGAAAGTGCTTGAAGACATATTCCTTCAGGCGTTCCTCGGGATTCGAGCCTGAGATCTTGCCGAACTCCACCTCTTGAATGCAGCCCAGCGCAGACAACTTCTGGTCGCTGATCGTCACGTCGGCGAAGTAGCCCCAGGCCTTGTTCGCGAGTGCGTACGGCCGGTTCAACTCCAACGCGAATTTCTGGATGGTCCGCGATCGATCGCGCGACCAGCGTTCGAGCTGGAGCCCCTTGACGATCGCGAGTTCTGATTTCTCGACCAGAAACCGGTCGTGCGCCGAAAAGCCGGCCGGAACGATGGGAGTTGAACGCGTGGCAGTCATAGCGGGTTGGGGCCTCGTTTGAGGATAGTGTAACCCCCGTCACCCTCGGTGATGGTCACCGTTGCGTTGACCGGCAGGTGCTCGAAGGTTTGTCGCGCGCCGCCAGGCCACCAGACCTCGAGGCGTTCAGCTTTGCGCCCGAGGCCGAGGCCAAAATGCTGCTCGAACGGCAGGCATCCGAACTGACTGCCGCCGTTGTTGACGAGATGTTGATCGCGGCCGCCCGCGGTCAGTTTGAGCCGGGCGCCGACGGCGTCGCGGTTACAGCTGACGCCTTTGAGCCGCACGTTGAGATAGTTTCCCGTCAGCGATTCGGGCCGGAAGACTGACGTCGTCAGGAGCTCGCCCGGATACATGCCGCCGGACGCCGCGATCAGGCTGATGCGGCCGTCGCCGTGCAGGTCGGCGGCATTGGCGCCGTGGGCCTTGCCAGCCGCCGGCAGGCCGGCCGCAAACGTGACGTTGCTGAACCGGTGGCCATCGTTGGCCAGAACCACCAGCGGATCGCTGCGGTCCATCTGGGGACCGCCGTTTCCGAGCAGCAGATCGATCCGGCCGTCGTTGTCGAGATCCGCGCCGTTGCCGCTCATCGAGCCCCAGCATTCGGTGATGCCGAGCTCGTCGTTCGCCAGCGTGAAGGTGCCGTCGCGGTTGTTGCGGTAGATGCGCAGCGGCTGACCGTCCTCAGTGGCGCGCCCGTGGCGAAGGCTGTGGATCATGTCGTCGTTGCTGCACCACAGGTACTGCACGAGATCGAGCCAGCCGTCATTGTCCACATCGCAGAAATACGCGACCATGCCGAAGCAGGGTCGATCGATGCCGGCAGCGACGCTGACGTCGGTGAAGGTGCCGTTGCCATTGTTGTGAAACAGCTGCGAGCGGCCGAAGGCGCTGCTGAGAAACAGATCCGGGTAACCGTCGTTGTCGTAGTCGCCCCAGGTCGCGCCGACCGCAGGCCCCCACGTGGTCAGACCGGCGTCGAGCGTGACGTCGGTGAAGGTGCCGTTGCCGTTGTTGTGAAACAGACGGTGACGCTTGCTGCGGTGAAAGACGCCGCCGAGGTTGCTCGGCACGAAGAGATCGAGTCGGCCGTCGAGATCGAAATCGACCCAGCCCGCAGTGAACCCCGGAGCCCAACTCTGCACGCCGGCGTCGCGGGTGACGTCGGTAAACGTGCCGTCGCCGTTGTTGTGAAACAGCGCCGCCTGGCCGTCGAAGAACCCGAGGCGTGTGACGACGAGATCCGAACGTCCGTCGTTGTCGTAGTCGCCGGCGCTGATGCCCCACGAGTTGACGCAGGCATCGAGCCCCGAGCCGACCGACGCATCGCGGAATGTCCCATCGCCGTTGTTGCGGTAGACGCTGATGCCGCCGCTGACCGCCGAGATGATCACGTCCATCTCGCCGGTGCCGGTGATGTCGAAGATCGCAGTGCCGCGGCCGCCCGAGGTCTTGTCGAGCCCGATTTCCTGCGCGACGTCGCGATAGCGCAGCCGCGTCGGCGCGTAGCCGGTCGCCATCTCGATTCGGCGTTCGACCGGCGTTTCCGGCGGATAGCCGCCGAGTTTCTGCGACGACAGCCACATCCAGTGCTGACAACGCGCCTTGGAAGCGCCGGCGTCGATCGCCAGCGAGCCGTCGATGATCGCCTGGCGATACAACCCCGCGCGCGTACCCGCCACCGCGCGTTCATACAGCGCCTGGGCGCGGGTCGTCGGATGCCCGGCCGCCAGCGCCAGATGGTCGAGCGCCTGGAGATACAAGCCGCATTTGGTGTACGACCGCCCGAGGTGCAGCCGCGCGGTGGCGTCATCGGGCGCATGGCGCAGCCGCTCGCGGTAACGATCGATCTCGTCCTTATATTGCAGCGCCTGGAACACCGGATAGTCGAGGAAGGCCTCGACCAGCTCGATGAGGAAGGCCGGCGCCCTGGTCGTGCCGACAATTTCGAGCGCGTGCAATCCCCTGACGAGCTCCTGCGTCAGCAGCGAGCCGAACGACAACGGCAGCCGCATCGGAAACGTCAGCAGGCTGAGCGGATCCCGCGGCACCACGCCCGCAAAGCTGGCGCGAGCGGCATCGCCCAGTTCTTCGACCACGCCGCGGCCTTCAGCACTCTGAAGTGCGGCGTAGCGCAGGATCCGTGCGGCCCGGTTCGCGAAATCTGAGGTGGCGCGATCGAGATCGTTCGGTCCCTCGAGGCCCGGCTCGACGGTGTCGTGGCTGATCGGGTGGCCGTCGATCGCGCCGAGCAGTGACTGCGCTGCCTGGCAGACCGCGCCGATGGACTGCAGGCTTTTTTCGAGGACGAACGGCGGCAGATTCCGCAGGTCGCTCAGAGAATCGGCCATCAGTGCTGTCGTTCGATCATCAGAGGCAGCGAGTAATAAACCGACCGCACGGCGCAGCCGAAGCTGCCGGTCTCCTGTCGTTCGACCGGCTCACCGCGGAGGAAGCTGGCAATCGCCCGCTCCAGATACGGCTGATACTCGGGATCCTCGGGATATTTGAAGTTGTCCAGCGCGCCTCGGTACACGAGCACGCGCTTCGCATCGAGGAGGTAAACACGCGGCGTCTGCTGCGCGAGATAGGTGGCGGCAGCCGCACCGTCGGGGCTGTGATACAGCGGGAAGCGCAAACCGCGATCGGCGGCCGCCTTTCGTACGTCATCGAGCGTTTCGCTGAAGCGTGTGGCGACTCCGTAAAACGCCAGCTCCGGGTGCGCCGCTTCGAACTGGTTGAAGTAGCCGTCGTAGCGGACGCAATGCGTGCACGCGCTCGACCAGAACACGACAATCGCGCCACGGCGACCAGCGAGCGCGGCTTCGAGCGAAGACGCGCAATTCCCCTTCGCCGGATCGACGGCCGGCAGCATCAGATTCTCGAGGATGTCGCCGATCGCCTGCATCGCGCCGCCAGTCTAGCAGAGCGGAACGCCGCGTCCGACTAGTATGAAAATGTTAGCGTTCTTCGCGTGGCTGGGCCGATGAGGGTCTATGATAACGTTGCCGTTTGACCTCCATCGGCGCTCCTGTTTCAGCGGCTTCAGAAACATACAAACAGCCGGGTAAGGCGGCCTGGCTCGGGCGTCTGCGTCACGTGACGTCGGTGGTAACCCGTCACATCATTTCAGCGGGCGCCGACCGCATCGGATGGCGGTCGCTCTCCACCCGCTTCACCACCGCCGGTCTCGCCGGCCCGATGCGATTCCGCGTGCTGCTCGAGGATCTCGGCGGCAGCTTCGTCAAGTTCGGACAGGTGCTTGCGGTCCAGCCCGATCTTCTGCCGCCGGGTTACGCGACCGCGTTGCTCGATCTGCTCGACCGCGTCGCGCCGGTGCCGACCGACGTGTTCATGCGATCGCTGGCCGACGAACTCGGTCCGGCAGTCGGCCGTCTCGAAGGCATCGACCCGCAACCGCTGGCAACGGCGTCGATCGCGCAAGTGCACGTGGCGAATCTCGACGGCCGCAAGGTCGCGGTCAAAGTGCAGCGGCCGGGAATCGAGCAGGCCTTCCGCGCCGACGTCAGGATGATGATGATCCTGCTGCGGGTGGTGCGCCTGTTCCGGGTGCGCCCGCTTTACTGGCTCGACGAACCGATCCGCGAATTCGCGGGTTGGACCGACGAAGAGCTGGACTTCCGCCGCGAGGCTCGTCACCTCACGCTCGTTCGCCGCCAGTCGCTCGGCCGCAAGGGCGTACGGATGCCCGAGGTCATCATCGGGCTGACCACGCGCCGGGTGCTCGTCACCGAATACCTTGACGGCGTGCCGATGGCGACCTACATGCGCGCGGTCGAATCGGGCGATTTCACCATCGATCAGCGCCTCCGCGCCGAAGGCTTCGACCCGGGCGCGTTCGGCCGGCAGATCATTTTCAACTTCACCACCGACTCGTTCGGTCACGGCCTGTTTCACGCCGACCTGCATCCCGCCAACCTCCTGATTCTTCCCGGCAACGTGGTTGGCTACGTGGACTTCGGGATCACCGGCAGTATTGGCCCGTACGCCCGCACCTGGCTGGCGGCGATGACGCTGGCCCTCGTCCGGCGGGATATCGACGACCTCCACCGCAGCTTTCTGAAACTGGTGGTTCCGCGGCGTGACGCGGATCCGGTGAAGTTTCGTGTCGGGCTGGAGGCGATGGCAGACAGCTGGTATGGCGGACCCGGCGGCACGCGTCTGAAGAAGCCGGCGGCGCTGGTGATGGTGGAAATGCTCGGACTCTCGCGCGAGACGGCGATGCTGCCGGAACGCGAAGTGGTGAAATACATCCGCTCGGTCATGACACTCGACGGCGTCGTGCATCGTTTTGCGCCCGATCTGAACCTGGGCCACGAGATCGAGCAGGCGTCGATCGCCACGCTCGACGCGCAGTCGGGACGTCAGCTCGTGTTCGCGGCGTGGGCCGGCGGACTTCGCGCGATTGAGTCGAGCCGCTCCCTCGCCACTCGCGGCATGAGCGTCGTCAACATGCGCCGCCTCGGACTGGGGATGAGCACCACCGTCCTGCAGCTCGGTGCGGCAGCGCTCGCCTGCGCTATCTGCGTCAGCAGGGCGCCGCTTCCCCTGCGGGCCGGATTCAACCTCGGAACCGTGGAACTGGCGGTCGGATCCCTCGCTCTGATCGGCCTGGCGATCGAACTGCTGCGGCAAACCAATGAGTGAAGCGCTCGACGTCGTCCGCACGCCGGCGCCATGGCCAGATAGCCCGCAGGACACGCAACAGCGCCTTGCCGCCGTCGCTCGCGACGTGCGCGAACTCGCCAGCGCCGAAGGCGCATCGGCGGAATTGCTGCAGATCCTGCCCGAGCTCGGCCCGGTGTTCTCTGGATTCGCGCGCTTCCTCTCGACGCGTGCGGATGTCGTGCCCGCCGGACTGCGTTCCG
The DNA here is from genome assembly GCA_036497895.1 of Vicinamibacterales bacterium. Classification (GTDB taxonomy): domain Bacteria; phylum Acidobacteriota; class Vicinamibacteria; order Vicinamibacterales; family CAVVIG01; genus CAVQFC01. The sequence goes on from DASXIR010000153.1 coordinate 26,121, forward strand.
ACCTCGCCACCGTCGCCGATCACGTCAACCCGGCGCCCTTCGCCGAAGTTCGCGAAGTGGTCGAAGCGGCGTGGCATCTCGGCGTCAACGATGTCTGTTTCGGATTCGAGGAATCGCCGACCGAGACGCGTTTTCCGGCCCAGTCGCACCGCGCCTTCCTGACACCGACCGATTCGGTGATCGTGACGTGCGTGCCGCCGTCATTCGAAACACGCGCCGAGCGCGAGCTTCAACAGCTGCCGGTGTTGGCCCAAGCCCTGGCCGCAACCGTCGGCGGCACCGACAGCTTCAAGGCGCTGATCGACGACTACCGGGCGCTGATGCGCCGGTTTCTCGACCTTGCAGACGATGTGGCGGCGAGCGAGGCGCTGGTGGCGGACGCGCGGCGCTTTCCGCCGCTGCGTTCAAGGCGTCCGCATCCGGGATTGTCGTCGCGACGCGTGGCGGTATGGGACGACATCGCCTCCGTCACGCCCGATACGCCGGGATTCGATCGCGAGGAAGCCGGACCAAGCGTCTGCCGCGCGTGGCTGCGCCAGGCGCTGCTCGGACGCACGTTTCCGGAAGAATCAATTCCGGCCGATTTCATCATCTGCGGACGCCGGCAGGTCGCGATCGGCGGCCGGCTGTTCGCGACGCTCACCTCCGACGCGCAGGTGACCATTCAGGGATACCTTGTGGCCACCGCCGCCGGCGATCCCGATCTGGCGATCAAATACCTGACTCGAGAGCTCGTGCCCGGTCGCTCAGCCGATTCCGCCGGTTTCGGGCGACGGATGCGCCACGCCTGGAGCGTGGATTCGGACGCCGCCGGCGGCAGCGAGCTGATGGCGCAGCTGCTGCTCCACTGGCGCATCGCCGTCGAGCACGGCTATCAACCCAAGCCGCGACTGGTGTCGTTTTATCGCGGCTGTCTGGCAGCCGTCAGCGCGGCCACGGCGCTCGGCGGCGAAGCCGACATGCTGCGTGATGCGCTCGAAGCACTGCAGATTCGTCTGATGGCGTTTCAGCTGGAAACGCTGACCGGCATCACCTCCTCTGCCGCGCGCACCGTGCGCGAGGCCGGCTGGCGATTTCTGACCGCGATCTCGTCTGGTCCCATCAGTCCTGATCGTCCGATATTCGGCGGGTCAGGATTGTCGATGGCCGTCGCCGGTTCGTTGCTCCTTGCGTTGACCGCGATCGGTATCGCTCTTCCGGCATTTGTGGCGTCGGGCTCCCAGTGGGCCGACCCGGCCGGCGCGCTGGTCTTTGCGGTGCTCGGTGCCGTCACCCTCTTTCTGATCCTTCGGAGGCGAAGCTGACGGCGGAACCGCGATCGGTCATCGCGCTGGTGCGCACCCGCGGGTGGCACGCCTATGTCGTCCTGTGCCTCGTCGTCTGGGCGGTCATCGTGTCGATGCCAGGCAACTGGCTGCTTGCGATCGCCCACTGGCCGATGGCGCTGGTCATGATCGGCGGATCGCTCGTCGCCGGCTCGACGCCGATGGGCGGCGGCACGATTGCGTTTCCGGCGCTGGTTCTGGGTTTTCACAGGACGCCGGTGATGGCGCGCGATTTCGGTCTGGCGATTCAATCCACCGGCATGACCTCGGCGCTGTTGTTCATCGTGAAACGCGGGATTCCGGTCGAGAAACGTCTGCTGGTCTGGTCGTGCATCGGTGCCGTGATTGGTTTGACGTTCGGTACCTTCGTCCTCGCGACACGTGTACCGGCCGATTGGGTGAAGCTGCTGTTTGCGACGCTCTGGCTGACGTTCGGCTCGTGGCTGGTCACCGGAACGGCAAAGGCCACGTCTGAGCCGCGTGGATCGACCGACGGACACAACGTTGTGCTCATCGGGCTGATCGTCGGGGCCCTCGGTGGCGCGGTGGCGGCGCTGATTGGTGTCGGCGTGGAGATGCTGGTCTACGCCACGCTGGTGCTGAGGTTCGGCTGGGGACCCAAGGCCGCCGTTCCGACCGCCGTGTGCACCACGGCGCTGGTGTCGCCGGTTGGTCTGCTGCTGCGCTACGTCACTTCCGGCATCAACCCGGGCGTGTTTCCGGACTGGATTGCCTGCGTGCCGATTGTGATCTTCGGCGCCCCGTTCGGCGCCTACATTTCGACCCGCATGCCGCGGTCGATGCTTCTGAAGCTGATCGGTGTGCTGGTCTTAGTACAATTCAGCGTCACCGTGAATCAGGTCCGGCCGTCGCTCGCGCTCTGGGGCGGAGTGGGGGCGCTGGCCGCGCTGGGTGGATTCGGACTCTGGCTGCTGGCACCGTCGGCGGCTCGACGGCCGGCGGCAGTGGTTTCGAGCATCTGAACTCGTTGGGCGCCCGGGAAGGAGATCGTCGGATGGCTGCGGAAGAACGCGCTGAACAACGCATCGGAACCGTCCTGCCGGACGTGACGCTGGCGACAGTGACGCCACCCCACGACTCGTGGCGACTCCACGAGGCCGCAGGAAAGAGCCGCGGCGCGCTGCTCGTGATCTGGTCGAGCGTCTGTTCGCACTGCGCCCGCTACGACGAATACATGAACGCGTTCGCCTCGAACCATCCCGAAATCACCATGGTCGCCGTGGCATCGCGGCAAGGCGAAACGGAGGACGAGGTCCGCAAGGCGATGGAGGCGCGTCGGTTGTCCTTTCCGGTCCTTTACGACACCGGGTCCGCGGTGGCGCGCCAGCTGTTCACGCAGCAGACGCCGCGGGTGTTCCTCGTCGATGCCGACAGCCGGCTGGTATATCGTGGCGCCATCGACAATTTCAAGTACGCGGAAGACACCGAGTACGAGGCGTATCTGGAGCCGGCAATCAAGAGCTTGCTGGCGGGCGAACCGGTTGCCCGGCCGGACACACCCAGCTTCGGCTGCGCGATCGCGTCCGTCTACTACACGATTCCGCGACCCTTGAAGAAGGCCTGAGGCGCCCATGGCCAATCGATTCCAGACGACGATACGTGAATCCACCGACCTGATCGAAACAGGACTGCAGCTGATCGACGGCCTGTTCCGGCAGGTGCGTTCCGCGTGGCGGCCAGAACCGGACAACGACGTCGCGGTGGACGCGTCCGGTCCGCGCAACGTCGACGGCGCGGTCTCGGAACTGAGCAATCGCATCACCCGCCTCAGCACGATGACCGCGCTCGAAGACGTGCCCTCGATGTGGCGCGAAGTGCTCGAGGACTCGCGCAGCTGCTTCAGCGAAGTCGAGGGTCCTCGCGGTCTCGGCTTTGGCGCCGAGGTGGCGCTGTCGAGTGGAATGCTGGCGACACAACAGGTGCTCCGCGGCCTCTCCAGCCACTACACGTCGCCGGACGGCGCCTTCGGCACATTCGTCATCAACGTCCTCGAAGTGTTCGACGATGCCCATGTCTATGCGACGCTGCAGTATCGGGAACTGCTCGAGCGCTATCGTCAGCGGCTGGAAAGAAATCCCGGCGACGGCGCGGCGCGCATGGAACTGGCGCGAACGCTGATCAAGTGCGGGCTGTACCACGAGGCGATTCGCGAGCTCGAAATGGCACGCGGGGACGCGCGGATCCGTGCACAGGCGCTTCACGAGCTGTCGGTGGCGTCATTCCGGGCAGGACGGTTCACCGACGCCGGCACCTACGCCCGCGAGGCCATGGAATTGAACGGCTCGCACGTCCGGACCCGGCTGCTGCTCTGGCTGGCGGCACAAAAGGGAAACGGCTACGCGCCCGACGTCCCGGCCGGGATGCGGATGCAGCTGCGTTCGGGTCAGCAGCCGACGCTGTTACGGCTCGAGGACATGGCGTCCAGGATCGGACTGGACAAGACCAGCGGCGGGCGCGGCACGGCGGTATTCGATTACGACGGCGACGGCTACCTCGATGTGCTGGTCGCGGCGGCCCATGGCGGCTGCACGCTCTACAAGAACAACGGTGACGGCACGTTCAGCGATGCGTCGATCTCTTCGGGCATGGACACCTGCCTGACAGCGTTCATCACCGCCATCGGCGACTACGACAACGACGGCAACCCGGACATCTTCGTCACCAGGAACGGCTTCTTCAGCGGCGGGTGCTCGCTCTACCGCAACAACGGCGACGGCACCTTCACTGATGTGACCGAGGGCTCCGGACTCGATGGCTGGGGCCCGGCGTTCACCGCATCGTGGGTGGACTACGATGGCGACGGCCGGCTGGATCTGTACGTGGCGTTCAACCTCGGCTCGCTGTTCGAGCGCAAAACCAAGAATCGCCTGTTCCACAACAACGGCGACGGGACCTTTACCGACGTCACCGATGCCGCGGGCCTCGTCACCAGCTGGCCGACCATCGGCTCGTGCTGGGGCGACTACGACAACGACGGCCGTCCGGATCTGTTCGTCAGCAACTCGCTCGGCCGCTCGCAGCTCTTTCACAACAACGGCGACGGCACCTTCACCGAAGTCGGCCGCGAGGCCGGCATCGACATGTACGGCCTCGGCAGCATCTGCTACTTCATCGACTACGACAACGACGGCTGGCTCGACATCGTGCAGAACGTCTGGTCCGATTCCGAAGACGTCATCCACACGATGCAGAACGGCGATGGTCCGCCCGACGGCCAGCCGATTCGGGTCTGGCGTAACAACCGCGACGGCACGTTCTCGCAACGCAGCCGCGAGCTCGGGATCACTGGATGCTGGGGCAGCATGAGCGGCAACGCCGGCGACCTCAACAACGACGGCTACCAGGAAATCATCCTCGGCAACGGCAGCCCGCGCATGGAACGGGTCGAACCGCTCACCATTCTCGAGAGCGACGGCCGGAAATTCCATGACGTGACCTTCACCGCCGGCTTGCCGATTACCGGCAAGTCGCACGGCGTCAACCTGGCGGACCTGCACGGCGATGGCCGCATGAGCCTGCTGGTCGCCAGCGGCGGCGCCTATCCGGGCGACCTGTTGACCGTCGGCGCGTTCTGTCCAAAAGAGCGCGTCGGCCACTATCTGAACATCCGCCTGGTCGGCACCCGCAGCAACCGCAGCGCCATCGGAGCGCGTGTCAAGATCGAAGCGGGCGGCCGCGATCAGCATCGCCTCGTCTCCGGCGGATCGCAGTTCGGCTGTCTGCCGTTCGAGCAGCATTTCGGCCTCGGCCCGGTGACGCAAAGCATCGACGCGATCGAGATCTGGTGGCCGAGCGGTCTGCGCCAGCGCATCGCCGGCCCGATCGCCGCCAACAACACGATTCGGATCACCGAAGGCGACGACCGGTTCGAGGACGTCTACAAACCGCGCGGAGTCAGGGTCGGCGGCGGGCGGCAACTGGAGCTGGCATAACCGGGCTCGTGGCTCGTAAAACGCCGAACTGTTCGTGATCCTCCAGCCATGACCAACCCCGATCAGGCGCTCCAGGCACAACTGCGCGGCACCTTGCTCCGTCCTGGCGACGGCGGCTACGACGATTCGCGCACCATCTGGAACGGAATGATCGATCGCCGTCCCGCGCTCGTCGCCCGATGCGTCGGTGTCGGCGACGTGGTCGCTTGCGTTCGCTTCGCGCGCGAGCAGCGGATGCCGCTGTCGATCAAGGGCGGCGGCCACAACATCGCAGGCCTCGCGGTCTGCGACGACGGGCTGATGATCGACATGTCGCTGATGCGCGGCGTCTGGGTCGATCCGATCGGCCAGGTCGCGCGCGCCCAGGGCGGCTGCACACTCGGCGATCTCGATCGCGAGGCGCAGCTGCATGGGCTCGCCGCGGTGCTGGGGTTCGTGTCGCAGACCGGCATCGGCGGCCTCACCCTGGGCGGTGGGTTCGGTTACCTGACCCGGCGCTTCGGCTGGGCTTGCGACAACATCCTCTCGGCCGAAGTCGTGACCGCCGACGGACGCGTCGTCAGAGCCAGCGAGCGCGAGAACGGCGAGCTGTTCTGGGGGCTCCGTGGCGGCGGCAGCAACTTCGGCATCGTCACCAGCATCGAATACCGGATGCATCGCGTCGGACCCGAGATTTACGGCGGCGTGATCGCGTGGCCGGCCGATCGGGCGGGGGCAGTCTTCGAGACGCTTCAGCGTGTTTTTGAGGACGCACCTGCCGAGTTGTCGTGCGTCCCGCTGATGCGAAACGCTCCGGCGGCGCCGTGGCTGAACCCGGACATCCACGGCAAAGCGATCGTGGCGTTGTTCGTCTGCTACTCCGGCGCAATCGCGGACGGGGAAAAGGTGCTCGCACCGCTCAAAGCGGTCGGCTCGCCGGCCGGCGACGTCGTTAAAAACCGGACCTATGTCTCGCAGCAGAGCCTGCTCGACGCGACGCAGCCCAGAGGCCGGCGCTATTACTGGAAGTCCGAGTATCTACCGGGCATCACACCCGAGATTCTCGGAAAGCTTCGCGAACACTCGGCGCGGGTGACGTCGCCGCATTCGGCGATCCTGATTTTCCCGATCGACGGCCGCCTGAACACACTGTCGACGAATCATTCGGCGGTCGGCAACCGCGACGCCAGGGCCGTGTTCAACATTCAGGGCTCGTGGGAACGGCCGGAAGACGATGCGGTGAATATCGAGTGGGCGCGCAGCGCGTGGCGGGACATCAGGCCGTTCTCGACGGGCGGGACGTACGTCAACTTCCTGACCGAGGAAGAGGGCGACGATCGTACCCGCGCCGCCTACGGCGCGAACTACGATCGTCTCGTCGAGGTGAAGACCAAGTGGGATCCGGACAACCTGTTCACGAGCAACAAGAACATCGCGCCGGCACGACCTCCTCACAGTCGCATCTAGCGCGGGCCTAAGGCCCGCGCCACTTGTCGATCAGAACCTGATCAACCACTCCAAATACGCGAGATGCCCGCCGCCACTGGTCGGAAAAATAGTGTGCGCGACGTCGCCGCTGTGGGCGTACGCGTAATAGAGCGTCAGCGCGACGTGTGGGTTGATGGTGATGTCGCCCTGAACGTCATAGAGTGTCGCCAGGCTGGTGTGTCCATTCGACGTCCGGCCGTTGAAGCCGAATGAGTTCGGCTGAAATGCACCGCCGCCCGAATACCAGAGGTCGTGGCTGTCGGCGAGGCTCAGCGCGTGAACATCGCTGCGGATTGTGAAGCGGCTGACCGGCCGGACGATCAGCTCGCCGAACGCATCCACGTTGTTCATCATGTTGAAAAACGGCATGCGCGCGTAGATACGCGCCGTCGGCAGCACCTGGAAGTACGTGCCGTGCTTGCCGTCGGTAGGATTGCTGTCACCAGACGAGTAGTCGTAGCCGGCGCGGATCCACGGCTTCAAGCTCGGAAGGCCCGAGGGCTGCCAGCCGATCTCCGCCGCCATTGCCCCGGCCCGATGTGACAGCGTGCCCCACGAGCCGGTCTGCAGCACGCCCCAGAACATCAGGTCGACCGGGCCGGCCGGCGTGGCCGCCAGCTGCAGGAAATTTCCGCCGTAAGTGCCGATGTTGATGTTCTCGGTGTCTGCCGCCTTCGCCGCCGCCGGGCGGTTATCGGTCTTCACCAGGCCGCTGCCGTAGGCACGGTAGTCGTTGTAGCCGAGCGCGAAGACGCGCCACAGTGACGGATTTTTTTCGCTGCCGCCCTGACCGGTCAGCGCTCCGTAGAAGACGTTGATGTGCAGCTCGTTCCACCCGTTCACCTGAAATACACCTTCGGTCGGGCGTGCTGCGACCGCGGTGAAATTCAGCTTGGGCGTGTTGAACACGTACTGTCCGCCGTCGAGACTGCGAAGCACGTCTGAGAAGCCGAAGTTTCCAAGCACGCGCTGGCTGATGCGGTCGCGATTGAGCGCCGCCAGTGTCCCGTTCTTCGGCGTGGTCTCCAGGCCGTCGTTGTACTCGAACCGTCCGACCTTCAGCGACTGCCCTGCGACACCACCGAGGCCCTTGAACCGAACGTAACCCTGCTTGAGGAAAATCGCCGCGGGGTTTTCGCTGTTGCTGTTCGCGGCGTAGTAGTTGGCGCCGAGGCCCAGTTGCCCCTGCGGCGGCGGCTGCACCGCGGTGGTGGGCAAATTGATCATGAACGGCACCTCGAATTCGAGCTGCCAGTCATACGCCTTCTTTGTCTGCGTGACCCCGAAACGAATCTGTGTGCCCTGGTAGGTGTAGTTGCCGTCCGGTGTGTCGCCGAACCAACCCCAGTCGTACGTGCGACTCCTGAGCGTGGTTGAGAACACGACATCGTTGCCTAGGTCGATCGCCGGCGGAGCCGGGGTCTGTGCCGATGCCGCAAGGCCTGAGCTAGCCAGCAACACGAGCGAAAGGGCAGATGTTCGAGAGCTACGTCGGAAGCGATTTGAGATCATGCTGGGGTTGTGACTCATTGCTAGTTTGAAAGCATTAAGGCGCGAGGGCGCCGCATCGGTCACAATAAGAGATCGATGCCAATGACGCGCGTCCGGGGGTTTACGCGGCTGATGCTGGCCGCGATACTCGCCGGGCTGCTGTCGGGCCTGGGTTCGATCGCGTTCCACTACCTGGCTGACACGTTCGGCGACGAACTTTTTCACTGGGCCGAGACCAACGAGGTGCTGCACCGGCTGCCCGTCGTGGTCATTGTTCCCACGCTCGGGCTGCTGCTGGTCGGGGCAGTCCTTCAGATGATTCCGGAAGCGCGCTTCGGTGGCGTGCCTGAGGTACTGGAAGCGATCGACCACAAGGGTGGCGTCGTTCGACCGATCCGACTGCTGAACATTTTCCTCAGCGGTCTGGTGCTGGCATTCGGCGGATCCGTCGGTCCGGAAGGCCCGATGGTTCAGCTCGGCGCTGTCGTCAGCAGTTGGGTTGGACAGCGATTTGGGCTGACGCGGGCCAACCTCCAAACCATCGTTCGAGCTGGAGCCGCCGCTGGCGTCGCGGCGGCGTTTCGGTCGCCGGCGGGCGGCGTGCTGTTGACGCTCGAGGTATTTGGCGCCCGGTTCAATCAGGATCTGACCGCGATCTCCGTCGCAGCCGGCATCGGTTATGTGACGCGCACTGCCATTCTCGGCGACGCGTACCCCTTCCGGCCAACGGTGCCGATGGAGAACGTGCCGCTCGCCGGACTGCTGCTCGTCGTCCCCGTGATGGGGTTGCTGGCAGCGCCCACCGGCCATCTCTTCATTCGGATGTTCGAACGTTTTCAGACGGTTTTTCCAAAACACTGGCCGCTGTCGATCAGGGTCGCCTTTGGCGGGCTTCTGGTCGGATTGATCGGCGTCTGGTTTCCTCAAGTGCTGTCGGCCGGATATCCGGTGATCGACCGGGTCATTCACTCCGGCATGCCGTTCTACCTGCTGGTCACCCTGCTGCTGCTGAAGATGCTGGCGACGTCGATCACGTTTGGTTCGGGCGCGGTGGGCGGACTGTTCGCACCGACGTTGGTGATGGGCGCGCTCTATGGCGGAGCGATTGGCTACGGTGTTCACGCTCTGGCGCCGAACCTGGTGCCCCAGCCGGAATTGTTCGTGCTCCTCGGCATGGTGGTGATGTTCGGCTCCATCGTCAAAGGTTATTGGAGCGGCCTGCTGATGATCGCGGACCTCAGCGGCTGCTATCACCAACTGCTGATGCCCGGCGTGATTGCCGGCGGCATCTCGTTCTTCTTCAGCTGGGAAATCTACGATCGTTCGATCTTCGGGCTCGCGATCGATCCCGCCAACTCCGGCAAGGCGCAGGAGGAGGAGGAGGAAGCGGTCGGCGTCGGCTGATCGGCGTCTACTCCGCAGACAATCCGCCAGGCTCGGACGTCCGCGGCTGGCTCTCTGACAGGTCACCGTTGAGGATCGCCGACCAGTTGACGTTGTCGCCGTTCACGTGGGAAACGACGCGGGTCCATCCGCGCGTCCCGAGCGGCGCTCGTCTGCTAGCGTCCATCGCGGAACCCCCATCGAACCGACGGCAGCCGCTCGGCCCGGCGGATCACGAAGTCCAGCGCCAGACCGATCAGGCCGATCATGATCATCGCGGCGACGACCAGGTCGTAGCGCTTGCCGGAGTTACGGGCATCGATGACCAGGTAACCGAGCCCGGAGTTCGAGGCGATCATTTCCGCCGCCACGACCACCAGCCACGCGATTCCGAGCGCGATTCTGAGACCGACCAGCATCTGCGGCAACGCCGCCGGCAGGACCACCCTCGTGAGAAGCTTCGCCGGCGACAATCCGAAATTCCGCCCGGCGCGGCGATACATCGCCGGCACGTTACGGACGGCGTTCATGGCGGAAACGACGATCGGAAAAAACGCGGCCAGGAAAATCAGGTAGACGGCCGCCGTGTCGGTGATGCCGAACATGATGATCGCGACCGGAATCCACGCAATCGGGCTGATCGGCCGCAGAATCTGAATCGCCGGATTGACGACGGTTGCGGCCGCGGGATACCAGCCGAGCAACAGACCGCATGGAATGCCGATGAGGATGGCGCTGCCATAGCCAAAGGCGACGCGCCGCAGCGAGTCGCCGATGTATTGCCACAGCAAGCCGCCATTCATCAGCTGGGCGGTCCCGCGCTCGACCGCGAGCGGTGATGGGAAGACGTCCGTGTGGCTCCACTTGACCGCATAGTTCCACATCAGCAGCAATGCGCCGGCGGTGAGGAGCGGCAGAACCAGCGGCTCCAGGCGCTCCTGCATCGGGGTCGATCCCGCGGTGCTCATACCTTGTGCGCCAGGCCAATGGCTTCGAGGATGCCGTCCCGCAGGGCCAGGTATCTGGACGAGCTGATGTCGCGCGGATGGGCGATGTCGATCGGCACGACCTTCTGAATCTTCGCAGGACGAGCACTCATCACGATGACCCGATCGGCCAGCTGGACGGCCTCGTCGATGTCGTGAGTGACGAAGATGATCGTCTTGCGTGCGACGGCGCAGATCCGAAGAAGCTCGCCGCGCATGATCAGGCGGGTGATCGAGTCAAGGGCGCCGAACGGCTCGTCCAGAAACAGCATGTCCGGGTTCACCGCCAGCGCGCGCGCGACCTCGACGCGTTGTTTCATGCCTCCCGAGAGTTCACGCGGGTAGGCTTTTTCGAAGCCCTTGAGCCCGACCAGTTCGACGTAGTGCGCGATCCGCTGCGTCCGCTCCGATTCAGACAGCGCGCTCAAGCCGAAGCCGATGTTGCCTTCGACCGTGAGCCACGGAAACACGCCGCGCTCCTGAAACACGAAGACGCGGCGGCGGTCCGGACGGTTGACGATCTCACCGTCGATCCGCACTTCCCCGTGGCTCGGCTTGAGAAAGCCGGCAACGACATTCAGCAGCGTGGACTTACCGCAGCCGGAGGGGCCGAGCAGGCAGACGAACTCGCCGTCGCCGACCTCGATGCTCACGTCATCGAGCACGTTAATCTCTTCACCGGTGCGGCCGAAGGTCATGCTGATGTGATCGGTGCGAAGCTTCGCCCTGAGCCCGGCCGGCCTGGCGTGGGCGATTTCCTGCAACACGGCCGTAGTGCTAATCATCCGAATATCCCCAACTGATGGACGGAACTTTCTCCAGCGACTTGACGCCGATATCGAGCAGCAGCCCGATGACCCCAATCATCACCATGCCGGCGACGACCAGGTCGTAGCGGTTGCCGGCGTTACGGGCGTCGACGATCAGGAAGCCGAGGCCGGAGTTGACGGCGATCATTTCCGCCGCGACCACAACCAGCCAGGCAATGCCGAGCGTGATGCGGAGCCCGAGGATCAACTGCGGCGTCACGGCCGGATACAGCACCCGAAAGACGATCTGCGAACGCTTCAGGCCGAAGTTGCGACCGGCGTTCAGATAGACATCGGGAATGCTGGCAACGGCGTTCATCGCGGTGACGGTCAGCGGCAGGAACGAAGCGAGGAAGATCAGGAAAATCGCCGCGATGTCGCCGACGCCGAACCACAGGATCGAGATCGGAATCCACGCCAGGGGAGAAATCGGGCGCAGCAACTGAATGATCGGGTTGAAGGCATACTCCGCCCGGCGGTAGAGGCCGAGGGTCAGGCCGATCGGAATGGCCAGGATGGCAGCGAGCGCGAAGCCCCAGGTCACGCGAAACAGCGAGGCGACCACGTATCGCATCAAGCGGCCGCTGACCGCCAGTTCGACCAGCGCTTTGGCGACCAGCCACGGTGTCGGCAGAATCGGCGCCCGCTGAACTCCGATTGCAACTTGCCAGACCAGCAGCAGCACCGCGATGAACGCAATCGGACCGTATCGGGCGATGGCTGTCGAGGATGTTCGAACCGGTGGTTTCACGCGAGTGCCAGCCGATCAGCGCGCTGCAGCAGCAGAAATAGCGGCCGGTGAAAGTTGAAGCAAGCTGGGATTCTACGTCAGCAATCCCATCCACGACACGAAGGTTGGAGCTCAAACCATCGTGCCGGCAAAGGCACTAATGCCTTTGCACTACTCGCGCGTGGCCGAGGGAGAGGTCAGGTGCGGGGGTTTTCGAGACGCATCGCGAGCGGGTAGCCGCGCTTTCGCGAACCCGCCGCTTCGTCGCGCGCGTGCTCGATCAGTTCGGCTTCGAGTGCGCCCTTGGGCTGCCAGTCCTCGAGCAGGCCCGGAAGATACCAGTCGAAGAACACCTGGCTGTAAATCAGCCCGTTCTGGAACGCGGCGCGGATCGATCGCTCGAACGGAATGGCGCTCTGCTCCAGCACGTTCGGCATGTCCTCGCTGTTCATCATCGCGAACGCGAAGGCCGCGCCGTGCACCGCCGGTTCAACGCGATCGGCAGGATACGTGGTCGCTTCTTCGATCGCCTTGTAGATGCTCATGTTGCTGAACGCGACCAGCCGGCCGTAGCCATGCACGATCAGCCGCTGCAGATCCGGCGGATATTGCTTGAGGTAATCGCCGAACAGATTGGCGGCGTTGGGACCGTCCGGTGCGTCGAGACGAATCAGCCCGAGCGATCCGCTCATCAGCTTGAAGAAGCCGCGTTCGTAAATCCGCAGGATCGCGCCGATACCCTCGTAGGCGAAACCCAGATAGTCCGGCGCGCAGGTGCTGGCAAACAACGCGTTCAACCTCGCGACGTCGAACACCATCTCTTCGGTCGAACCGGAGCCGAAGCCGACGTGCGCGATCGGCAGCACCTCGCGCGGCAGCTTGGGATCGGCCAGCGAATTTTCAGGAAGAAGATGCTTGCCGATCGAGGTGGCCAACCCTTCGGACTTCCACAGGCCGGTGACCGCCTTGGCGCGCTCGACCGGACGTCCGAGCGAGTCGTGTTGATAACCGGTCAGCCGCTGGACGAGATCTTCCTGCAGCACGCCATGATCGACGGCGCCGGACGCAACGGTCTTGACGCCTGCCACCCGGCGCGGAACGCTCGTCATCAGCGGGATGGTGAGCGCGGAGGTGGATCCAGCCGGCGCCTGACCTTTCGGCACCATGCCGACCGCATGAAACGCGGCATCGACGATTCCGCTCTGCACGTTGGCGCCGACCGCGAACGCGGTACGCACGGCGCCCGACAACTGACCGCCCGCGGCTTTGGTGACTTCGTCCAGCGACGGCGTGCCTGGTTTCGGCCGCGATACCAGCGACGTCACCTGACGCGCGGCCAGCAGCGACATCGCGAGGGAAAATTTGCCGACTGACTTCATGAAGTCGCCGGTGCTCTGCATCATGTCGGTCAAGAGGCCACTCCTCGAACCAGGCTGATCCGCCACGGGGATTCTCCGCGCCGATTATAAGCTGAATCGTCGAGTCAGCCGGGACGCGGACTAGGCTCGCGGAAAGCGCGATTCCGACCGGACCGCGGCGATCTGGCTCTGATGGCGGCGCTCGTGACGAGCGAGAAACATCAGCATGTGCGGGACGTCGTTGGCGCCCATGAGCGGGTGTTCGGACACCATCGTGCTGAAGTCGAGGTCGCGGTTGCCATGGATGAGCTCGCGCGTCTCCGCGAACGCCGCACGCAGGTCACCTGTCAATTCTGCCGCGGGCCGGTGTCCCCGAGGCGTGGCGGCGTCGGGATTGCGCGTCGGCAGAATCGGAAACTCCGTGATCATCCCGATCACCGCGTCCGGTACGAATCGATTCACGAAGCCAAGCGGCGTCTCGAGCATCGACAGCACAACGGTCGGGATGTGCAACGGCGACACGTTCACTTCGGCAAACGAACGTCTCAACCGAGCCGGCTTGCCGGCGCGCTGAAGTTCGACCAGACGGCGGATTTCGTCGCGCCACAGCAACTCGGACAACCGCAGATGATCCACGATCTCGCCGATCGACCAGCGGCCCTGCCGCGGCGAGAAATCAAACTGCGCCTGCGACAGCGGCGCAATCGTCGCCAGTGTCTGCGCTCGAACGCCGCCGAAGGCCTGCAGACGTTCCTCGAGCGCCGCAGCTGCCGGCGTCATCCCTGGTGCTTCGAAAACGAGGAGTGAAACAGCGGCGGCAGAGCTGACGGCACGCGCAGCGTCGCCACCGGCCCGGCTGACAGGCGGAACGCATCGAACAGGACGAACGACGACCGGCAGTGCTCCGCGTCGAAGAGCTGACAGAGGATCGTCCCCTGATTCGATCGCGACGGATCCGGCACGAACAGCGGCTCACCGCCGAAATAATGTCGCGGCGGCGCGCCGAACACTTCGGCCGACCGGGTCGGCCAGTCGATGCGGACCACCTCGTCGAAGAACTTGCGGCCCGCATTCCCGGCGCGGCTCATTCCCAGCATCCAGAAGTGATCGTAGGGCAGCCCGGTCAGATCGGGATCGTGCGCCGGAAAGTCCGGCGAGTTCGAGTACCCGACTTCTGCCCGCTCGATCACCGAACCGGCAGCAAGGTCGACCGTCAACCGCAGCGGCCGTCCCCGGAAGCTGTCCGAGAACAGGTTGGGAATCGTCTGGTACTCGGGATACAGCGGCTTGTCGTAGTCGACAATGTCCACGATCAAGTGGCCGTCGCGCTCGAAGGCGTTGATCATGTGCAGGCAATAATGATCGCCGACCTCCAGCCGCGCCACCTCCTCACCGGTGTCGCGGGATGCGACGATCAACTGGCTGCCAAGCTCCGGCTGCCACGACAAGGCGTCCATCACGGTCGCGCCGTCCTGAATCAACGCCTCCATCCGCAATATGAGCGGGCTGACGTAGATGACGATGAAGCGCTCGCTGATCGCGAAATCGTGGGTGGACGCCGGATAGGGCAGCTTGAGCCGCTTGCGATATTTCAGTGCGCCATCGGCGCCGAACCGGAACAGGTTGATGATCGGGTTCGCCGCAGCAAACGCGACGCAGAAGTTGAACAGCTCGCCGGTTCGATGATCGACCTTCGGATGCGCGCTGAACGGCGTCACCTCGTTCAATTGCTGATCGAACGTGTAGAGGCCACGGGTCTCGCAGGTGCGCGCATCAATTTCCCACGGCAGCCCCTGTTCGCCGAACGCCAGGAGCCTGCTGCCGAACGGGTAGACGCTGACATTGACCGGCGACTCCAGGCCGACGCCTCGCTTCAATTGATCGCCTTCGAACGCGGTCCCGAACGTGCGGAACAGCGGCTTGCCCGCGGCGTCTTCGCGGACGAACTTCTCACTGCGCACGAAACGGTTGCTCACGCGGACGCCATCCGGCCCGAAATCGACCGCGCAGACCATGCCGTCGCCGTCGAGCCAGTGCTTGTATTTCAGGCCGGCCCGTTCGAAGCGCGCCGGTCCATTGAAATACGCGGTACCACGGAGATACGACGGAATCGTGCCCTCAACGTCGAGCGCAATCTGCGCATGCTCGATCACCTCGATGCTGAACGCACGTTCGACGAAGGGCGCCAGGTCTTCCACTACGCCCCCGATCCGCCGGCGGCCGCGCCGGTCAGCTCCGTTGCCTGGGTCCTGCGCGGCGTCCTGAACCCGAAGGCCGCCTCCGGATTCCATCCCATCGGCCACATGTAGCGTTCCGAACAGGCCGCGTGCGCCGCGTAGTCCGCGGCCATTCGTGCCGGATCGAATGACAGCTTCTCGAGGTCGAGGCTGGACACGAACGATTGATTCCAGACAATTGCCGGTTCGTCGAGCACCATCGCGTAGACGTGTGCGGCGATGTAGCGCGCCAGCGTCATCGTGTTCGCGAACTGCTGGTCGAGAACGGCGCGCGCCTCGTCTATGGACACACCGACTTTATAGAAGGTCAGCTCGGCGACGCTGAGCGCGTGGATGTCGAAGAAGTCGAAGAAGACCGGGACGGTATTGGGTTCCCGGTTGATCTTTTTCCAGTGGTAGTACTGCTGCAGCAGCGTCAACAGACCGAGATTGACGCGACCGAGCCTGGTGAAGGTCCGCAGGAAGGCGACGATGAAACGGCGGTCGGTGAAGAGATCGTTGATGAACGGGAAGACGTAGAACGCGAAGTAGATGGTCAGCTCCCACACGTACTTCAGCGAATGCGCTTCCTGGTCGCCGAGGCAGTCGTATCCAATCTGAAAACTCGGCAGATACGCTGCATAGACTGCGCGCTCCAGTTCTTCGAACAGCGGTACCTTCGCGTCGAGCTCGGCCTGATCCGTGGTCAGGATCGACTCGACCACCAGCGTGTTGTAAATCGAGATCACGTCACCGCCGGGGCTGTACAGCGGATCCGACCAGCGGCCGGCTTCCCCGACCATCGCCCAATGACGGCGATCGATCGTCTGCACCGCGTCGAACGAATAGTCGCGGAAGCTGCCGGAATGGAGAACCGTCCGCTTCGGCAAGTCGCGTTCGAACGCCGGAAAATGCTCGCAAATCCACTTGACCAGCAGCTTTGGATCGTTGACCGCCTCGGGCTTGAGCACCCGCGTGTCGTAGACCAGACCGAGGCTGGTGATTCCCGGCAGCGGAATCACCCACAACCACAGCCCCTCTTCGACGAAATGGTTGGTGGCCAGCCAGAATGGCAGATGACCGAGCTGCGCGCGCTGCGGGTTGAGACGAATCTGTTTCGGCGTAGAGTCGGTCAGATTCTCGTAATTGAGAAGACCCTCCACCCACAGGAACGACGCGCCGTGACGGATGTTGTTCGACTTCTGAAGGTTGAGTTTCTTCTGCAGCACGTGGGCGCGGCCGGCGCAGTCGACGACCCAGCGCGCGGTGGCGGTCTTGCGCTCGCCGTCCACCACGTACGACACGGTGTGCGGGCCGCCTTGTTCGTCGAGATCGATCGAGAGATCGAGCGCGTGGCGATCGAAGGTGTAGCGATCGCCGGCCGCGAGATTGCGGCCGAGCAGCTCGCGTTCGAGCTCGTTGCGATTCAGCTGATAGCTGGCGACGTTGGACATCCGACGGATGTACGACTGGCTGTAGTTCTCGATGCGGGTCGGGTCCAGGCCCTCGGTCTTCCAGATGAAGCGGAGGTTGTACTTCATGTAGTGCTCGCGAATGAGGTATTCCTCGAGCTCGAGCACCTTGGACCAGTAGTAGCCACTCACCTGAACCGTGGCTTCGCCAACTTTCTGTGCGGCCGGAGGCACCTGCAGTCGCTTGTCCACAGCCAGGATCCTGACCCCGGCGTCGGCCAGCAGCAGCTGTCGCGCCAGCGACAAGCCCGCCAGCCCCGCCCCGACGATCACCACATCAAATTTGGACGGCTCGCTCATTCCACGGTCTCGCCAAGATCCGAAAGATTTAGATAAATCCTCAGATCCTTAAATCCTCAAATCCTCAAATCTTCAAATCTTCAGAGGTCCAATCGGGCACCATGCGCCAGACCTGCAGCAAGCGGTGCAGCATGTCCTCGTGCTGTTTGAAGTGCGCTAACAGCATACGCTTCTCGAGCACCGCCTTCGACAGGCCGAGATGCTTCTCCGCCAGGCCACCGGTCATCGCGTTGGCCATCCACAGGTAGGCCGCGACCGGATCGACCCGGCTGGCCTTGAGCGGCAGGCGTTCGGTCATCGCGAGCACCGGGCTCACGATCCGCGAGGCCATCCGGAACGTGACGCGGTCGGCGACCTGCAGGCCCCAGCCGATCGGATCCACGTCAACGGCCGCGATCCGGTCCGGCCGGTTGACCACGAAAAGCGTCCGCGCGCGAATCTCACCGTCGGCGGTCAACCTGAACGTGATCGTCTGCACGCCGCAGTGCACATATCCCGATCGGTTGGCGAGCATGCCCGTCTTGCCGGCCGGGTTTGGGACAAAGGCGAAACCGTACCCGTACTCCGCAAGATCGATCGATCCAGGACCGTCCGTGTCCGTCACGAGACCAGGGCCGATCATCACGTACCCCGAATCGGTCGAGGCCTCGGCCTTCAAGACGATCCAGTCGTATTTCGAGCCGATCTCGCGCAAGTCCACGATCTGCGCGCGCTCCTGGTTGACGAACTTGCCGATCTGACCGGTCGCCGCCAGCTTGAAGTACAGCTGCTGATACGACGTGCCCGCCATCCCGCTGACGCGAAGCAGATAACGCAGGACGAATTCTCTGAGCTGCGCACGGATCGTTTCGGGATCGCCAACCTTCTGGCGATCGAAAAACAGGTCCTGCGCGAAACCCATGACCCCCAACCGGCTGCCGCCGACCGCGGCCTCGTCGAAAAACCCGAAGCCCTCGTCTGCCGGACCGTACTCCGAGGAGACGGGCAGCCGTTCGGCGTAATCCTCGTTGCGTTGCTTCCGTTGAAACCAGCGCTGGATTTCCCCGCCATCCGCGAGCGCGCGCTCGGCGAGGTCCAGCACTTCGAGATCGGCGGGCAGCATCGAGAGCGCCGTGCTCTCCACCAGCTGGAAATCCCGGGCCGAGATCAGCCGCACGTCAGCGCCGGACGTCGCGGCGATTCGCGGCCCGCCTGGAGCACGGAACCGTCCGCGTTCGTCCACCAACCACAGGGTGTAGATGGTGGACGCGGCGCCATCAGGCATCACTGCAGTGTCCATCGACAATAGTCCGGACGCGCTGCTGAGAGCCCCGGTCCCGGACGACAGCTGGCCGTAGGCAATAACCCGCGACGCCTGGTCGCCGGCATGCCCGTCGCGATAGGTTGTGCCTTCGAGCGCATCCGCGACAATGGTCGCGACCGCACGGCCGGCGACGTCGCTGAGGATCAGTTCACGGCGTCCGTCGATCAGCCGGACCGCACATCGTCTGTCGGACGGGTCGAACCGGAGCGGGCCTCTGGCGTAACCGATCCGCTCGCCCTCTCGAAACAGGCTGCGGGGCCGACTGGCGTGCGCCAGATCGTTCTCGACGCGCGCCAACCGGATGTGCTCGTCAACCAGTCCGGCGCCGGCTCCCCCGTCGGACTCGCCGGCGAGGGTGAACACTCTCGTGTCCCGGTCAACGTTCAGGTTGTCGAGAATCGGTCCCAGCGTCTCAGCCGCTTCGAACGGTCCGTCATCGTCGAATCGTCCGGTCACCACGAGCGACGCCAGCGAACGCGACGCGATCTCGCCCATCAGCGTGATGCTGCCACGCAGTCCCTTCAAGCTTCCCAGACCATCGACGACCACCGCCGCACCGGCAAACAGCAGGCGCGACACGCCATCCACCGATGATGACGGATAGGTGCGGCCGGCGCCAAAAAAGCGGAGGCCGCTGCGGGTGCGATCCTCGAACCGCAGCACGCCACTCTGGATCACGAAGCGCTGCGACTGCGACGCGTCGAGCTCAGTCGGAGGAGGCGGCATCGACGGTGTGGCTTCGAAGCCGTCGGGGGCGACCAGCCACCGCAGCGTCAGCGTCGCGAGCCGCTCGCCGATGCGGTTGGCACTCGTGATGCCGCTCTCCGACGTCGGAAGGCGTGCGTCGGCATCGAGGCGGTGCAGCGTTTCGCGAACGTCGAGGCCGCAGACCTGGACCGGAAGCAACGGTGCGATCGACGCCGCCGTCGGTCCCGCCAGCGACATCAGGCCGGTCGAGAGCAGCGCCTCGCCGACCGGATTGCTGCCGACCAGGATCGGCACCGACGCCCCGAGACCGGCCGTCGTCAACGAGAGATAGCCTGCTGATGGCGCGGGCGGCCGGACGATCATCGCGTCACAGCCGCGCCGCGGCGATCAACAGCCATCCGCCGACGATCAGCAGCACCACGGCACCAACACGTTCGGCGCCGAGTCCCAGCACCGGCACCAGATGGCGCAGCATCGACGCCAGGCCGGCGAAGGCGACCAGGGTCGTTACCATCAGCACGGTCCGGTTCCGGACGTGCTCGGTTTCGTCCGCTTCCGGCACCTGCAGATTCAACCGCAGGCGTCCCTCCGACGCCATGGTCAGGACATCATCGAGCTTCTGAGGCAGTTCGACGAGCTCCTGAACCGCGCGCTCGATGGTGATCGCCAGGTGCTGCGGATCGAGCAGGTGACCGGCCTGGCCGGCGCCGATTCGAAGGCGCTCGTCTTCGAAGGCGCCGAGCAGCGTGTCGGTGTTTGGCGCGAGTTCGTCGGCGATGCGCGCAACAGTCTGGAGTCCGTTGTAGAGATGCTGGTGGTGGGGCGAGATGCTCCAGCCCATCTCGCTGGCAACCCGCCACTGCACGAGCATGTGTTCGGCGAGTCGATCGTCGCCGCTCCACTCGCCATCGCGGAACGGCACCGCCTGACGCAACCGGCGCCGCAACTCGCCTTCGACACGAGCCGATGCGTCCGCGCCTTCGATCAGCCAGCTCGCCGCGGCATCGGGATCGTCGGCGGCCACGGCACCCACATAGCTCGCGAAGTGGGCTCGCGCCGCCGATGGATTCGGTTCGAAGGCCGCACCGGTCAGTAACAGCCGATCGTCGGTGACCACGACGTCGCGAGCGTCGAAATCGTAGGGAACAAGATTGCAGCAGAGCGCCTGCCACAGCCACGCGCTGGTCAGGCGGCCGGCGATCCCCTCACCGGTTTCGGACTGTTGTTCGAGAGTTTCGCCGAGAACCTGTTCAACCGTCAGGATGCCCGAAGCGCAGTGGTCGCGGTAGCAGGCCGGAGCGCTGAATCCGCGGCCGTTCCGCGCTTCCGCGGCCACGGTCGCGAGCGACGACGCCTGCTGCCGTTGATCGAGCCGGCGCCGCAGGGTCGCCTGGTAGTCGTCAACCGCTTCAACGAGCGCGCTTTCGGTGACGTCGATCCACGGCGCAAGCAGCCGCAGCAGCGGAGCGTCCGTATCGATCTGCTGCGACGCATCGGGGCGCACGATCGTGACCATCGCCGGAACACCAGGCGCGAGCCAGGCCAGATGGCGCTCCGTCCAGGTTGTCACCGCGAAGGGCGTTTCGTGAAACTCGAAGAACAAGCGATCGACCGGCGCGCCGAGTTGATCGCGGACGAGCGTCTTGACTGCCGTGAATGGCAGCGGCCGGCCTTCGTCCGGAATGACGCTCATCTCGGTTCGAAAACGCCGGGGCAGGAGGTCAAAACGTGCGGCCAGGTAGCGGCCGAAGCCGCCAAACACCGGGCCCAGCTCGATCAGTGTCGTTCGTAATCGGTGGCCGTCGTCTTCGCCGGATCCGAGGCGGCCTTCAGGCGGCGGCGAGCGCCGCGCGGATGCCGGCCGGCCGAGGGCGCGGATGACGGCTTCCACCTGCTTGCGCCGGCCGTGCTTGTCGATGCCGGTGTGGTTCGCCGCGGTGGGCGTGGCCATCGTGTTCGGACGCCGGTGCTAGCCCGCCATCGGGCGATAGTGGAAGACCTGTTCGAGCGACGAGGTGCGCGTCAGTTCACCGTAGGTGTCGCGCAGGGCGGTTTCGCATGGCACCGTGATGAGGTCGTGCCAGGCAGACGCGATCTCCGGATCCGATGGCTCGTAGTGGATGTACGGCGCGATGTGCGAATCGTCGCGCGTCGTGTCGTAACGCATCAACAGCGACGAGACCAGGCCGTTGGTGATGGCGTCGTTCTCGCGCGCCAACCCCGAGTGATGGCGCATGAACGATTCCATCACGATCGGATGCCGCATGTTGACCACCGACAGCGCCCAGCCGACGCCCGCGAGGATGTTGCGCCGCGCGAGCTCGTGCGGCGCCTCGATGTCCAGTCGGCGGATGACCCGCCACGGCGCGTTGACCGACGGCAGCATGCCCATCGGCTCGAAGTACATCGCGCGGCCGGCGCCGTGCCAGTAGTAGCCGTGCAGATCCGGGTCGACGTTCGGGATTTCGCGATCGAGGACGCGCAGCATGTTCGGATAGAGCGTCCGGGTGGCGAGGCCGAGCGACTCGAGCGCCGCACCGGTATGACCGCGACGCGACGAGTCGCGGCACAACTTCACGAAGCGGGCGATCGCCGTGCGGAGCACCTCGGGCGAACTGGTTGGCTCGAGCCTGACGAGGATCGCTTTCGCGAACGACATGCCGATGCCGGCGTGCAGCATGCTCATGCTCCACGGCGGCAGGGACGCATACTGCGGATCCGTGAGCAGGCCGGTCGGATCGGAACCACCCGCCGCTTTCTCGATCGCGACGTCGCCGAACCAGTTGCCGAGACCTTCAGTCGCCCACACACGTGGGAACGTCGGCATCGCCGCCACTTTGTCGACCAGCGTCTGGAGCGAATCGACGGTGTTGGCGTCGAGACCGAGCTCGGCGTGCACGTGCGTGACGAGCATGATGATCTGGAGCTTGTTGGCGAACTCCTGACTGACCGCCGGCGCGTCAATGCGCGAGACCAGAAGCGAGTCGAGCCAGCCGATTGGCGGCAGGCCGTACTTCACGACCGCCCCGAATACCGGGCCATCCTGCATCTCGGCGGCCATGTGCATCAGCATGCTCTGGTCGAATTCAGGAGCGCGGCCCATCATCAGATCGACGAGCGCGCGCTGAAAGCCGGTGCCCAGTTTGTAGGCCTGCTTCAGCCAGCCGTCGAGCTGCTGCTCGGCGACATTGCTCACCGAATCGAGTGCAGCGGTCGCACCGGCGAGACGTTCAGCCGACGGCGGCGCCATCAGGTTGCTGACCTGCTGGGCGCCGAACATCGAGATCGCCCACGGCAGCGTCATCGAAGACTTGACCAGTTCGCGCATCGTCGGTGTCTGGCTCATGGGATCCTCCGGGCTGGCCTCAGTCGATAAGCGCTAGTTTTCGCAATGAGTCGCCGAGGACGAGTAGCGCGCCGGCGACCAGCGCGGCTTCGGCGGTAAACAAATTGAGGCCCAGCGTCGGCGCCGACGCCGTCAACTCCAACAAAGCTGCAAACGCGACCACCACGCCCGCAAGTCGAATCGTGCGTCGCCGCAGTCGCACTTCCGGTCGTGCCAGCGTCCGGACGTCGGCGCGGCCGAGCGGCTCGCCATCGGCGACACGCCTCAACACCTTGGCGGCGCGTCCGGGGCCGTCCTCCAGCAGCCGGCCGCCGGTGGCTGCCAGAGCGGTCAACGTGCTGTAGCGGAATGTCCTCCGGCGCGCTTCCACCGCGACCCAGCGCTCGCAGACTTCCTCGAGGTGACGTCCGACGCTGAAGCCCGGCGCGAACCGCGTAATCAGACCATCCGCGGCGATCGCAGACCGGATGTATTTAATCACATCCCGCTCGGGCCCGATACCGGCCTTGCGGGAGAGCGTCAGGAAGTCGAGCATCACCAGCGTGAAGTTCTTCTTGAACACCGTCTCGCCGCCCTCGCCTTCATACCAGTCCTGCGAGGTTTCGGCGAGCATGCGACGGAACTTGTCGGGATCGGCGTCGTCGCGGAAAATCACCAGCTTCATGTAGTGATCCGCCATGGTCGACACATCGGCCCGGGTGTAGGCCAGCGTCATCTCGACCAGGTGACGCCGGGAGTAGCGGCTCAGCACACCGGTAATGCCGAAATCCACGTAGCCGACGACGTTGCGCGGCAGGATGAGCAGGTTGGCCGGGTGCAGGTCGGCGTGAAACACGCCGTATTGGAAGGCATCGCCGAGGAAGTTGTCGATGATGTGCCGCGCGAACGTGTTGGGCTCGAATCCGGTCGCGCGCATCCGGTGCATGGTCCATTCGTCGCCGCTCTGCAGCGCGCGAATGTAGTCCATGACGGTGATGCCCGACATGAATTCCATCACCAGGGTGCGGCGCGTGGTCAGACTCCAGACGATTTCCGGCGCTCGCTCGTGCGGGTTGGTTTCGGCGTTGCGGCGCAGGCGATCGGCGTATCGCGCCTCGCGCCGGTAGTCGAGTTCCTCGTGGGTCCAGTCCACGAACTCTCCGCCTGGATCGAGCACCCAGACTAGCGACTTGATCTGGAAGCGCTTGATGATCCGCATCGCCACGATCAACAGCCGGATGTCCCCGGTGAAGTCGGCCTCGACCGTTGGCCGCTGCACTTTCACCGCGACCTTTCGTCCGTGCAGGACGGCGGCGTAGACCTGGCCGATCGACGCGGTCGCCAGCGGCACCTGATCGAATTGATCGAAGATCTCACCCGGTGACTGCCCCAGCTCGGCCTGGAATGTCTGCTCGACGAAACGATAGGGAAACGGTTCGATGCGATCGAGCAGATTGAAAAGCTCGTCGCAGTATTCGAGCGAAACGATGTCAGGCTGGAGCGCCAGCATCTGACCGAACTTGATGAAGCTGCCGCCGAGATCCTCGAACAGGCGACGGAAGCGCTTCGGACCAGGCAACTGCGCCAGCGGCACCCAGCGGGTCAGGAACGGAAAGCGAGCGGCGTAGAGCGACGCGAGATAGGCAATGCCGTGGCGGAGCAGCACCCACAGGATGTGGGGCAAGCGGCGCAGCAGCGGACTGGCGTTCACAGGCAAATACTATATCGGTGACGCCGACAGTTCCTGATCCGAAAACGGCGAGGAGCGGCCCCACCGGGGCCATGTTCATGGCTCACGCGAACAGTCCGACCTGTCCGCCGGTGTGCCAGAACAGCACCGTCTGCCCGGGTGCGAATTTCTGCTCGCGCACATACGCGATCAGGCCGGCCATCGCCTTGGCGGTGTAGGTCGGATCGAGAAAGACGGCTTCGGTTCGAGCCGTCAATTCGAGCGCTTCGCGCGACGCGTCGGTCGGGATGCCGTAGCCGTCGCCGACGAAGCGATCGTCGACCTCGATCGCAGTGCCCTGCGACAGATCCCTCGGCTCGATCCCCATCAGGCTCGCCACGCCGGTGACGATCGATCGCACCGTCAAAGACAAGGTGCCCGCATTCTCGTCGGCGCTGATGCCGACGACCCTGGTCGGCAGTCCAAGGAGCCGGCAACCGGCAACCAGTCCCGCCTGCGTGCCGCCGGACGAACTCGCGTGAACGATGACGTCAGGCGGCGGCATCTGCTCGACCAGTTCAGCGACCGCGAGCGCGAAGCCAAGCGCGCCAAGCGGCGTCGATGCGCCGATCGGAATCACGAACGGCCGGCGTCCTTCTGACCGCAGTCGCTCTTCGGCGGCGAGCATCGCCGGCGCGCGCTCCGGACGAGTCGCGACGTACACGACTTCCGCTCCGAGCAGCCGATCGAGGAGTGCGTTCGCGGACGGCCGATCCGGCGGCGCGCCATTGGCCACCAGGACCGCGTGCATCCCGAGCCTGGCGGCGGTCGCCGCGGTGGCCCGGGCGTGATTCGACTGAATGCCGCCTGCGGTGATGAGCGTATCGGCGCCGTCGGCGTGCGCTCGCGCCCCGACCAGCGCCAGCTTGCGGACCTTGTTGCCGCCGAATCCAAATGGAATGGCGTCGTCTCGCTTGATGAACAGGCGCGGACCGTGACCGAGGCGCGCCGCGAGCGCCGGCATCGGCTCGACGATCGGCGCCGCGCCCACGAGCGGAAGCGAAGGAAAATGCGCGAGCGCTTCGCGCAACGCCCCAGGGGTCACGAACTGTATAGTAGAGGATTCGATGGATCTGATCGCAGCTCTTCGTTCCGGCGCGCCCGTCATCGCGGCCGAACTGCGGCCGCCTCGCGCAGAGCTGGCCGCGGCCGAGGGCATGGATGCGTGGATCGATACCTATCACGCGGTGCAGCGTCTGACCCGGCAGGGCACGTTCGTGTTCCTCACCGACAGCGCGGTCGGCGCCCAGGAGGAGGACAATCTCCGGCACCTGGTCACCAACCTCGGCAACGACGTTCCTCGCGATCGCATCGTTCCGTTCCTGACCTCGAAACACTCGCTCGAGTACTGTCTGTCGTATTCGGACCGCGCTCACCAGAACGGATTTCCTGCGCTGGTCGTACTCGGTGGCGATAAGTCCGTGGGGATGCCGCGGTCGGTGGAGCACGCCTGGCAGCTGCGGGAGTTGCTTCGGACCCGCGACCGCTCGCTGGGTCTTGGCGGCTGGGCCAACCCGCACGCCGATCCCGAACGGCAAGTGGATTACCTCGTCGCCGAGAACTTTCATGCCGAGTTCTATCTGACCCAGGTGGTCAGCCATCATCATGCTGAACGGGTCGGAACCTTCATCGCCGCCGCCGAGCGCCGCGGGCTGACGCTGCCTGGTCTGTTCGGCGTGTTCTTCTATCGCAGCGCCAATCCGCGAACCCTGGACGCGTTGAACGCGTTCCTGCCTGTGCCGGTCGATGGCCTGACTCGCGATTTCGCGGAAGGGCTCAGCGCCGAAGAGGTCTGCGCGCGGACGATCCGGTCGCTGATGGACGTCGGCGCCAGGCATTTCTACATCAGCAATCTGCCGGCCACGCGCGCACAGCGCGTGCTGACCGACATCCTCACGAAAGTCGGGGTCACGGCATGACACCTGCAGCGAGTCGGCAACGCTGGCCGGGTTTGACCGCCCTTGTCGCGCTGGCCTTGATCGCGAGCTACGGCGAACTCGGTCTCGGCTACGCAGGAAACGGTCTTCCATCACACGCGGCCGCACAGCAATCGTCTGCAACGACACCGCTGCAACGACTGCGCGCCTCGATCGAACGTACCACTCGCAGCATCAATGCGACGTGGGGCATTTACGTGAAATCGATCGAGAGCGGCGACGAGATCGCCATTGACGCCGATCGTCAGATGGAGACGATGAGCACGATCAAGATTCCGTTGATGATCGAAGCGTTCGAACAGATCAAAGCGGGCCGATTCAAGCTCACCGACAAGTACACGCTGGTTCAATCCGATGTCCAGCCGGGTACGGGCACCATTCAGCGCCTGGATCCAGGCGCCGTGATGACCGTCAAGGACTTGATCACGCTGATGATCATCGTCTCAGACAACACCGCGACTGAGGTGCTGTACCGGATGGTCGGCGGTCCCGCAGCCGTCAATGCGCGGATGGAAAAGCTCGGCCTGACCACGACGCGGGCGATGAATGTGCCGTCGACCTGGTTTCCGGTCCAGCGCTCGGCGCCAACGACCGAACAGTTCTACCGCGACGGCAAGTATCCGTTCGGATTCTCCACCGCGCGCGAAATGGGACGCCTCCTCGAAATGCTGGAGCGGGGCACGCTGGTGGACAAGGACTCGTCTGCGTTGATGCTGCGCATCATGCGCGGTCAGCTGTACCGCACCCGCATTCCGCGCTACGTCACCGGCTATACCATTCCGCACAAGACCGGCGACTTCCTGCCGTATGTAGGCGATGACGTCGGCGTGCTCGAGGCACCGGGTCGCACGATCGTGTTGTCGATTTTTACCGGCGATCACTTCGGATCAGGCGAGATGCTGGAGAACGCCATCGGCCTCGTCGCACGAGACGTCGCGGATTACTTCACCTATCGCCAACAGTAGTGCACGCCGCACGTCGGACCTCGCCCCTCGCACCTCGCCACCTCGCACCTCGCACCTGAGGTAGTCTGATCAAAGAATGTCCGCCTACCTCGACTCCGTACCGCTCTCGGGCATCACGCGCATCCGCGACATGATGTATTCGATCCAGGATCCGTACCGGCTCGATCAAGGCGACGTCAGTTTCGATGCGCCCGACACGGTGAAGACGGCGATGAACCGCGCGATCGCCGAAAACAGGTCGCACTATGTCCAGACCACCGGCGTGCCGCGGCTGCGCGAGTTGATCGCGGCCAAGCTGGGCGACAGGAACGGCATCCCGATCGAAACCGACGAGGACGTGCTCGTCACCAACGGCGGCATCCACGGCCTCTACATGATCTGCCTGGCCATGCTCGAAGCCGGCGACGAAGTATTGCTGCCGGACCCGGCCTGGCCACCGGCCGCCGGCAACGTCGTGGCGGCGCGTGGCGTGCCAGTCGGTTACACACTGCACGAAGCGAACGGCTGGCGTCCCGACTTCGACGAGATCGAAGCAAAGATCACGGCGAGGACTCGCGTCCTCTATCTCAACTCACCGAGCAACCCGACCGGCGGCGTGCTGACGCGCGCGGATATCGAACGCCTGGCGTCGATCGCCCAGCGCCATGACTTGTGGGTAATCTCCGACGAGGCGTACGAGGACGTGGTGTTCGAAGGCGAGCAGGTCAGCATCGCCTCGTTGCCGGACATGTACGCGCGGACGATTCCGCTGTACACGTTCAGCAAGTCGTACGCGATGACCGGCCTGCGTCTGGGCTACGTCGCGATTCGCGACCAGGCGATCCGCGAGAGGGCGAAGAAAGTGCTGTTCTACAGCGCCAGCAACATCGCCTCGGTCGTCCAGTTCGGGGGCATCGGTGCGCTCGAGGGATCGCAGGAGTGCATCACCGCGTTCCGCGCAGAACTTCGCGCGCGGCGCGATCTCTTCTACCGCGGTATCGGCAAATCGGCTGCTGGAGTTTTGTCAGGCGCGCCTCCGGCCGGCGCGTTCTACGCCTTCCTGAAGATCAATCCCCGCTGGAACGGCCCGGCTGCGAGCTCGACGCAAACCGCGGACTCGCTCTCGTGGCGGATGGTCGAACACCTCGTGAAGGACGGTCGAATCGGCTGCATCCCGGGCGTCGACTTCGGCCGCAACGGAGAAGGCTACGTCAGGTTCTGCTTCGCGCGCGATCGACAGGAGCTCACCGGCGCGCTGGAATCGATGCAGCGGATTTTCTCGGCGGCGTAGACCTACTTCACGTGCCGGCCGCCGTCGATGCGGATCGTCTCTCCGGTCATGAAATCGCTGTCGAGCAGCGCCAGCACGCCTTTGGCGATTTCGATCTCGCCGCCCCAGCGGCCGAGCGGCGTGGCATCCTCCACCGCCTTCGATTCGGCGTCGGTCGTGGTCGGCGGCGCCAGAATCGGCCCGGGTGCGATGGCGTTGACGAGAATCTGGTCTGGCGCGAGTTCGAGAGCGAGCGCCTCGGTCAACGCGATGATCCCGGCCTTGGCGACGTAGTACGGGAGGAAACCGGGATAACGCGGACGGCCGCTCCTGGCGATCCAGTCGCTGAAGTTGACGATACGTCCGCCGCCCTGCGCGCGCATGTAAGGCGCAGCCGCGTGCGCACAGAGGAACGCCGCGCGCAGATCGACGTTCAGCGAGGCGTCCCAGTCAGCCACGGTCGTCTCCGCAAACGGACGCTGGGCATAGACCGAGGCCATGTTGATCAGGATGTCGAGACGGCCGAACGCGGCCGCGACCGCCTGCACCAACGCAGCTGCCGCCGGCGGTTGCGACAGGTCGGCCTGGAAGATCTCGGCGCGGCGATTCGCCGCGCGCACCGTCGCCGCCGCCTGCTCGGCTTCGGACTTCGAGCGCGCGTAAGCGATGGCCACGTCGACGCCGCGCGCCGCCAGCTCGCGGGCCACCACAAGACCAATCCGTTTTCCGCCGGTGATGAGCGCGACTTTGTTGGTAAGTGTCAACAGACTTCCTTCGCGTCGATCGCATTAGGATTATATATGGCTGAACACATCGGATTCATCGGTCTCGGCGTCATGGGAAAGCCCATGGCGAAGCATCTCGTTGCGGCCGGCCACAAGCTGACCGTCCACAACCGCAGCCAGCCCGCCGTGGACGAGCTCGTGAGTGCCGGAGCGAACGCCGCCGCGTCGCCCGCCGCGGTCGCGCGCGCGTCCACGGTCGTCATCACCATGCTCCCCGACACGGGTGACGTCGAGCGCGTGCTCACGGGATCCGACGGTGTGCTCGCCGGACTCCAGAAGGGCGCGGTCGTGATCGACATGAGCAGTATTTCGCCGACAGTGACCGAACAGCTGGCGCGGCTGGTTCACGAGAAAGGCGGCTCCATGATCGACGCGCCTGTCAGCGGCGGCGAGATTGGCGCCATCAACGCGGCGCTGTCGATCATGGCCGGCGGCGACGAAGCGACGTTCAACCGCGTACGGCCGATCCTTGAAGCGATGGGCAACAAGGAACGCATCGTCCTCATCGGACGCTCGGGAGCAGGCCAGATTTGCAAGGTGTGCAATCAGATTGCGATCGGCGGCGCGCTGGCCGGTGTCAGCGAGGCCTTCGCGCTGGCAAAAAAAGCCGGCGTGGACGCGGCACGGGTGCGCCAGGCGCTGCTCGGCGGCTTCGCGGCGAGCCGCGTGCTCGAAGTCCATGGCGAGCGGATGCTGGTGGACAACTACAAGCCGGGTTTCCGCGCGCGCCTGTATCAGAAGGATCTGCGGATCGCGAACGAGGCCGCAGCGGCAAATGCGGTCGCGATACCTGCGACCGCGATCGTGACCCAGCTGATCAACGCACTGGTCGCATCAGGCGGCGCCGATCTCGACTATGCCGCGCTCGGCACGGTGCTGGTCAAGATGGCGAACGGGTAGGGCGGCGTTGTTCCGCACCTGGCGGCCCTCGTACGAGCCGCGCAAATTCCTGCGCGTCGGGCTCGCCGGCGGGTGAATAATAGCGGCTCGGGACAGGCGGCGCTGGTGATGGAGGCTGACATGCGTGCGAGACGTGACTTCCTGCGGCAAGTCGTGCCGGCGGGCGTGCTGGGAGTGGTCGGGGCCCGGATGAATGCCGGCTGGTTCGATCGGGTGGTCTCGGCCAGTGCGGATGTCGCGCATCGAAGCGCGGCGGACGTGGCGGCCGACGAGGACTACTGGCGCGAAATCCAGCAGGCCTTCACGCTCGACCGCACCATCATCAACCTGAACAACGGCTACACGTGTCCCAGTCCGCGCGTCGTGCACGAGGCGCTGAAGCGCTACCTCGACGAGTCCAACCAGGCGCCGATTCATTTCATGTGGGGTCAGCTCGAACCGAACGTCGAGCAGGTGCGCCGCAAGCTCGCGCTCGAAGTGGGCTGCGACATGGAGGAGCTGGCGATCACCCGCAACGCCAGCGAAGGACTGCAGATCGTGCAGCTCGGTATCGACCTCAAGCCGGGCGATCACGTCGTCACCACCGATCAGGACTACGGCCGGATGCTGGACACCTGGGATCAGCGCGTGCGCCGCGACAAGATCGCGGTCACCAAGATCAAGTTTCCGGTGCCGACGACCGACTTGTCTCAACTGACCGATGCGATTTCCCGCGCGATCACCCCGAAGACCAAAGTCATCCACATCTGCCACATCACCAACCTGACCGGTCAGCTGTTTCCCGTGCGCGATATCGCGCGCATGGCGCGCGCTCGCGGCATCCAGACGATCGTGGACGGCGCGCACGCGTTCGCGCATTTCCCGTTCAAGGTGTCCGACCTCGAGTGCGACTACTACGGCTGCTCACTGCACAAGTGGATGCTGGCGCCGGTCGGCACCGGCTTTCTCTACATGCGCCGGGAGAACATCGAGAAGGTGTGGCCGCTCACGCCGGCCGCGGCCAGCCGTGCCGACAACATCCGCAAGTTCGAGGAGATCGGCACGCATCCGGCCGCGAACCACAACGCGATTGCCGAGGCACTGGTGTTCCATCAGGCCATCGGCACCGAGCGGAAGGCGGCGCGCCTGCGGTACCTGAACGAGCGCTGGGCGGCGAGGGTGGACAAGCTGCCCGGCGTGAAGATCCTGAACAGCCGCGAGCCGAATCAGGCGTGGGGACTTTTCAACGTCAGCCTCGCGAGCGTCGATGCACCGAAGGCCTACAACTATCTCTGGACCAAGTACCGCATCATCACCGCGTCGATCAAACGCGACGACTACCAGGGTCTGCGGGTGACGCCGAACGTCTACACCACGCTCGGCGAGGTCGATACGTTCGCCGAGGCGATTCAGGACCTGGTGAAGAACCCGTCCGCGACCGCCTAAGGATAGGCGACACGGTAGACGCTGATTTCGGAGTGCTTGTCCTCGATCTGCCACGGATGGCGTGAGATCAGGGTCAGGTCGGGCCGGCGATCCAGTTCGGCCGCGAGCAGCTCGTAGCGCGCGCCGTAGAGAAACTCGCCGTGCACCACCAGGTACCGCGTGTGGTGCTCGCGCATCGAACCGATCGAACCGTCATCGGGAAACGTCTGCATCGCGTTGAACACCGACCGATACGACGGCGGCGAAAAACCGCTGTAGCCGTTGACCAGATACTGCCAGTGAAATGTCGAGTAATAGAGGTAGACCGGATCCTCGAGTGAACCAGTGGGGAACTCGAACAGCACCGACGTCGGCGCGTCCTCCCCACCGGCGTCTCGCATGATGTCGGCATATGCCTGTGGCGGCACCCGCGGCGCCGACCACAGCTTGAGCGGCTTCGATGCGTACTCGGCAAGCAGCAACGCGCCGATCAGGCCGAGCGCCGCGACCCGCGCCCGCGGCGCGCGAATCCAGCCGGCGATGCGGGCGGCAGCGTAGCCGACCAGGACGGCCAGGGAAAACGAGACCATGATCCCCATTCGCGCCGGGATCCGAAGCGCGCGGAACGGCAGCGCGTGTTCGTATAGAACGCCGTACAGCAGACCGTTCAAGCCGAGCGACAGGTCGAACGCCAGCAACAGGCCCAACCCATAGGCCAGACGCGGAACCGAGATCGGTGGCCACAGCGCCACGACAGCAAGTGCGACCGCGACGAACCCCGGGAACAGCCGGCGTTCGGGGTCCATGAACGGCGCGAACACGACGCCGTAGAGCGCGTTGTCCTCCGACGGTGCCAGGTAGTTTCGCCAGGTCGCACTGCCGGCCGCCACTTCGCCGATACCACGTTCGCCGACGACTTTCCGCGCCGACAGATACGCCCGGGCGATCGGCAGCGTCGCCACCAGCACAATCGCCGCCGCCGTCGCCAACGCCGCCAGCCGCTGTGGCGCCACCCTCCACCGGGCGATGAACATCGTGCCGCACACCACCATCAAGTACGGAATCAGAAACAGACCGTAGTACAGACACGTCACGAGCTGACCGGTCACCAACGCGCCGAACAGGGCGCCGTCACGAATGGTTCCGCGATCGAGCAGCCGGTGAAACGCCCAGAGTGCGAGCGGGATGAACTGCGTCTGCTGCAGCTGCAGGTGCGCGTAGTGATCGATGCGGTAGGGCGCGAAGGCGAACACGATGCCGCCGAGAATCGCCGCCCCGTTGTGACCGGTCAGCCGCCGCACCAGCAACGCGACGCCGACGCCGGACAGCGCGAAGCCCGACAGAAACACCAGGTTGTAGATCAGAATCGGCGCGGCACCGATCCAGAACAGCGGCGCCATCACGATTCCCGGGACCAGGAGCAGCTCCGAATACGCCAGGGTGTTGCGCTCGGGGTAGAACATGTTGGTGTCGAACAACCGCGCCGGCGCGTGCGGCAGTTGATGCGCGATCCAGCTGAGTACCCAGGTGTTGAGCAGTGGATCCCCGGGATCGTGGATACCGTCCATCATCCGGAAGACCTGTGGGTAGGTCATCACCGCGGTCAGAACCGTGAAAAGGACCAGGGTCCCGGCGAGAAAGCGCTTCGTGCTCACGCCTGCAGGATGTCGATCAGCTCGTTGAGCTCTTCGACCGCGTCAGTGGCCGCGTGGAGGATGGCGCGGCGCTCCTGTAACGACGGCGAGGACCAGTCTTCGTTCTCGAGACGCACGCGGCCGTCAGCCGCGACTTCGACCACGACCGCATCCATCGTCTCGACGTACAACCGCACTACACCCCCGCCGCGGCCGCCGCGCGTTGTGCATCATCGACGCCGAGCACGATGGCCGCTGTCAGACTGCCGTCTGACCCGCCGCCGTAGGCGTACTCCACGTTGATGCGCGCATCGCTGACCAGCTTCAGTGTCGGTGCGAGCGCGCCGGGCGCATTGGGCACCATGGTGACGATCACCTCGCGCTCGGTCACCTGGTGGTGATGGTCGCGCAGCGTCGCCGCCGCGTGTACGTGGTTGTCCACCACCATCCGCACCTGGCCGCCAGACTCGAGCGCCATTGCCAGGACGTTCACGCGCTGGTCCGACAGAAGCCGGCAGACGCCGGCGAGAGCGCCAGGGCTGTTCGCCAGGCGGAAAGAGAGCTCGGTTCGGATCATGGGAAGAGGTTAGCAGAATTGGGACTTACTGGTGCAGGTGCTACGTGCGGGGTTGCGAGGTTCAGTGCGAGGTGCGGGGTGCGGGGTGCGAGGTGCGGGTGCGAGGTGCGAGGTGCGTTGTGCGTTGTGCGTTGACCGCGTAGGAGCCGAGCTTGCTCGGCCAAGTACGACTCGACAGAAAAAGGGCCTGCAATCGGATTTCCCCCGACTGCAGGCCCTCGACGCTTGACGATCGATTCGCGACTACTGGCTCGTCGCGATTCGAGATTACGCCAGAACCTTGATCACGACGCGGCGGTTCTGCGCGCGGCCGGCCTTGGTCTTGTTCGGCGCGACCGGGTTTTCCATTCCGTAGCTGATGACGTTCATCTTGTGCAGCGGAATCTGGTACTGCTCGTAGAGGTAGCGCTTCACCGACTCGGCGCGCTCGAGACCGACCTTCTGGTTGGTCGTCTTGTCGCCGACGTTGTCCGTGTAGCCCGCGATTTCGAGATAGATGTTCTTCGGATCCTGCTTCAGTTGCGAGACCATCTCGTCGATCTTCGCCTTGGCCTCGTCCGGCAAAATGGTCTTGCCGAACTTGAAGTTGCCCTGGTCTTCGCTCAGCACCACTTCGTAGACCAGCCGCTTGCTGGTCTTGTCGATGGTGTCGAACTTCGAATTGGCGTCGGCGCCAACCGCGTCAGCCGCGGAGTGGGCAGACGCAGCCGCCGAGTTGGCCGCCTGGGCGGACTGAGCCGCCGCCTGCGCCTTCTGGTCGACATCGTTGATGCGGCCCTCGTTCTTGCGGGTCCGCTCCTGCGTCTCTTCGATGGCGCGACCCTGTGAATCGACCTTGTCGTTCACCTCGCCCACACTGGTGCGGACGAATTTCTTGGTGGCGCAAGCGGTCGATCCACCGATGGCGAAAATGGCGATGGGAACAGCGATGAGAAACTTACGGAACATGGTGCGATCCTCCTAAGGCAGAGTCGGGCTTGATTGCCCCGCGATATACCCACTCCGGGCGCGAACAGTGAGGTCTTTGTTGCGCGCCCGAACGACGAGCGAATGCCAGCCCGGATGGCCGCTCGATTCGAACGCGATGAGGTACTGATGCCGCAGCTCGTCGATGATTTGCCGCGCCGCGGCGCTGCGTTGCCCCGGCGTGCTCGCCACGAACACGTGACCGCCGGTCCAGGCGGCGAGATCCGAAAGCGGACCGGCGAATGCTGAACGCTCGATCGAACTGGTAGCGGTATCGGCGGACGGATTGTCAATCGATGGAACGATGCCGAAGATGTAGACCGGCACGTCGATCTCGCTGGCGATGGCCGACACTTCGGATGGCTTCAGACGGCTCGAGTTGTCGGCTCCGTCGGTGAGCACGACCACCGCGCGGCGGCGTCCTTCGCGCTTGCCGGCCATACGCGCGGTAGCCGCAATCGCGTCGTGCAGAGAGGTTTCGCCGAACGGCACGACGCTGGTGAGCGCATCCGGCAGCGTGCGCAGGCCGGTGGTGAACGGCACGCGTTCATCGAGATGCGTGTCGAAGGTGAAGACGGCAGCCTCGTCCCTCGCTGGATCCGTCCAGCTCAGAACGTGGTTCGCTGCCTCGCGGGCGTTCGGCAGATGCCCTTCCATACTGCCGCTGACGTCGAATAACAGCGCGACGCTGACGCCGACCTGATCGGCACGGAAGTCAGTGATGGCGCGCGGGCTCCCGGAATCGAGAATTTCGAAGTCGCGCATCGTCAGGTCCTGAACGAAACGCCCCTTGTGGTCGCGCACGATGGCGGCAACCCGCACCATGTCGACGCCACCCTTGAACACCGGGGCGGGATCCTGCGGGACGCGGTCCCGTGCCTCGAGCCCGTTTAGGCCGAATGCTGCCGTCAGCAGCGTTGCGCCGATGATGAGCTTGCCGCGCGCCATCGGCATCCTTAGGTCCAAGTTCCTTGCCATATAGGTTAAGTCTCTGTCTTCTAGGTGTTTATCGGAACGGACTCAGCTTTAGCACGGACGCGCTGAGCCGTTAGTCGAGTAATAGTTACTCAAATTAGTGGTTAACAGCCGGGTAGCCAGTGCGTAAGATCTACCGACGCGCGCTCGGGTAAGATCCGGCAGTGAGCTCCACGAAATCCGCCGCACCCATCCAGACCGCCGGTCGCGTTGACCGATTTACTTACG
Source organism: Vicinamibacterales bacterium (assembly GCA_036497895.1). Classification (GTDB taxonomy): domain Bacteria; phylum Acidobacteriota; class Vicinamibacteria; order Vicinamibacterales; family CAVVIG01; genus CAVQFC01. The sequence goes on from DASXIR010000153.1 coordinate 62,296, forward strand.
CCATCCGCAATATCGTCGCGGAAGCCCAAAAGGTTGAGGCTGCCGGCACCAAGGTTCGATACCTCAATATCGGCGACCCGGTCGCGTTCGGGTTCAAAACCCCGCCGCACCTGGTCGAGGCGGTGGCGAACGCGCTCCGCGATGGGATCAGTAATTATGGACCATCCGCCGGCATTCCAGCCGCGCGCGAAGCTGTCGCCAGGGAATACACGGCGAACGGTTTCCCGGTCTCGGCGGATCGCGTGTTCGTCACTGCCGGCACATCAGAAGGTATCGAGCTCGCGCTCAGCGCCATCCTCGATGCCGGCAGCGAAGTGCTGCTGCCGATGCCGACTTACCCGTTGTATCCGGCGGTCCTCGCCAAACTCGACGCCAAAGCGCAGTACTACCGGCTCGACCCCTCGGCCGGATGGATGCCGGATCTCGATCATCTGAAACAGCTGGTGACGCCGGCTACCCGCGCACTGGTGGTGATCGATCCGAACAACCCTACCGGCGCCGTCTACCCGGCGGCCACGCGTCGCGCGCTGCTCGAGTTCGCCGAGCAACACGGACTGCTCGTCCTCGCCGACGAGGTTTATGGCGATCTGGGCTTCGCCGGCGCCATCCCGCCCTACGGTCTGCTCGACCCGGACGCGCCGATCATTTCGTTCTCCAGCCTGTCGAAGGCGTATCTCGCGCCCGGGTGGCGCACCGGCTGGATGGCGATCGGCCGCTCGCCCCGACTGGATGCCGTCGTGACGGCAGTGAGGAAGCTGACTGACGGCCGGCTCTGCAGCGTCGTGCCGATGCAGTACGCGATCGCGCCGGCAATCGACGGCGACCGATCGCATCAGGTCTCCTTCCGGCAAGCGCTGAAAGCACGCGCCGACCTCACCGTCTCGCGGCTCTGCGCGATGCCAGGCGTCAGCTGCGTTGCACCAACGGCGGCGTTCTACGCCATGCCGCAAGTGACGCTGCCGAAAGGCAGGACCGACGAGGATTACGTCAGGGGCTTGTTACACGCGACCGGCGTGCTGTGCGTGTACGGCTCCGGCTTCGGCCTTCCTGCCGATCAGGGATTCCTGCGGATCGTGTTCCTGGCGTCGCTCGACGAGCTGAACACGATTTACGATCTGATGGCCCAGTTCACGGCACAGTATCTGCAATAGCGGGTAGTCAGCCCGTGTCCGAACATCGTGACTTCTCGCGGCGCATGTTCCAGACCGTGCTCACGGTCGCCGGCGCCGCGATCCTGATCGCGGTTCTGTGGGTGGCCCGCGACGCGCTGCTGCTGATTTACGTCAGCGCGCTGCTCGCGATGGGCATCTCGCCGCTGGTGCGGCTGCTCGAGCGTCCATCGCGCGGGAGTCGCAGACGCTTCCGGCTGCCACGCTGGCTGGCCATCCTCGCCATCTATCTCGGCGTCATCGGCGTCATGACCGTTCTCGGTCTGCTGATCGTTCCACCCCTGGTCACGCAAGCCAGCGCCTTGTGGCGAAAGCTGCCTGACGAATTGAACCGCCTCCAGGGATTCCTGATCGAACACGGACTCATGGCGCGCAGCATTACCCTTGCGGAGGCTGTATCGCAGGCGCCATCCGGGGCGGGATCGGACGCGGTCGGCACCGTGCTGATCGCGGTATCGAGCGTCATCAGCAGCGTGTTCGCGCTGATCACAATCCTGATCCTCAGCTTCTATCTGTCGGTTGAATCGGAGGCCATGTTCGAATACCTGGCACGGTTCATTCCAGCCGGGCGCCGCGGCGACGTCGCCACCGCGGCAAAGGAAGCGGTGCAGAAGGTCAGCGCATGGCTGGGCGCGCAGTTGCTGCTGGCGGGCGTCATGGGCACGTTCGCCGCCATCGGCCTGGGATTGATGAAGGTCCCGTACTTCTACGTCATCGCCCTGATCGCGGCGATCGGCGAGACCATTCCAATCATCGGGCCGATCATCGGCGGCGTTACGGCGGTGGCGGTCGCGATCAGCGTCTCACCCAAACTGGCGTTGATCGTCGGCAGCTATTTCCTCGTACTGCACCAGCTCGAGGCGAACGTGCTGGTCCCGAAGATCATGGAGCGCCGCGTCGGCGTCAGCCCGGTCGCGGTGATGGTAGCGCTGCTCGTGGGCGGCTCGGTGCACGGCCTGATCGGCGCAATCCTGGCGATTCCAACCGCGGCGATCCTGTCGATCATCCTCGACGAAATCGCCACCGAACGCGCGTCACGGCTTCAGCGCGTCAAATAACGATCGAACCAGGCGGCCAGGCGTTCCTGGATATCACGCTGATGCTCGGGCTTGAGAATCGCGTGTCCTTCGTCCGGATAGATCACCAGCTCGGTCGGCACGTTCAGCGCTTTCAGCGCATGCCAGAACTCGTAACCCTGCGGCGTCGGCACCTCTGAATCGCGATCGCCGTGCAGGACGAGCGTCGGTGTCTTCGCCTTCTTGATGAACGTTATCGGCGACGACCGTGAGTACGCCTCGGGTTTGTCGTAGACCGAGGCGCCGAAGAACGGCAACATCCAGGTGTCGATCTTGTTCTGGCCGTAATAACTCTGCCAGTTGACGATGCCGGCGCCGGCGACGGCGGCGTGAAACCTGGTCGACTGCGTGATCGCCCACATCGTCATGTAGCCGCCGTAGCTCCAGCCGATGATGCCGACGCGGGACGGATCGATCGGCGCAGCCTTGATCGCGGCGTCCACGCCGGCTTCGATGTCACGCAAGTCGCCGTAGCCGAAGTCGTTGACGTTCGCCTGGGTGAACGCTTCGCCGTTGCCGTAGCTGCCGCGCGGGTTGGGCAGCAGCACGAAGTAGCCGCGCGCCGGCAGCACCGCGTTCCATCTCGTCGGCCATTGCGGAAAGGCTGCGGCCGAGGGTCCGCCGTGCACCGACACCACCATCGGATATTTCTTCGACGGATCGTAGTTGGCTGGATACAGCAGCCAGCCTTGCACGCGGTACTTGTCGCTCGTCCAATGCAGGCTCCTGCCTTCGCCCCACTCGGGTTTGATGTCGGCGTTGACCGAGGTGATCGGCTTCATCGCATCGATGGGGCCGGCAAAGATCTCCGGTGCGGCGGCAAACGACTGCACCACGGCGGCGGCGCTGTCGAGATGAGCGGCGACGGACAGGTCCGTAAGCTGCTGCGGACCGCTCCACAGCGTCTTCCGTTCGCCGCCGGTCGCAGCGACCGTCACGAAGGCGTTATGGCCGTCGACGTACTCCTGAAACAACAGCCGGCCATCTGGCCGCCACTCGAGCGAGCGCGCGGAGCCGGCGAGATTCGGCGTGATGTTCTTCGCGGCGCCGCCGGCGGATGGAACGATGAATATGTCGCCGCCGTTCTGGCCTTCGTCGCTCATGATGCCGTGAATCACGGCGATCGACTTTCCGTCCGGTGACCAGCGCGGCCACGCCAGTTGCAGCGGTGGTTTCCAGAGCGACGTGGCGGCGCCCGTATCGGCGTTGATGGTGTAGAGCTGCGCGACCCAGTAATTGTTGGTGCCCGATCCCTGCACCGCCTCTGCCGCGAACGCCTTGCCGTCCGGCGACCAGTCGAAATCGTAGACGTAGAGATTCGGCGGGCTGACTTGGCGCACTGCTCCACCACGCGCAATTTCCTCGAAATCCATCACGGCGATTCGCTGTTCGTCGAAGTTTTCGCCGACCACGCCCGCGTCCGGTTTGTAGGCAACGAGCGCGCCGGTCGCCTGCGTCGATCCGGCGACGTAGAGAAACGCCAGGTGCCGGCTGTCCTTCGCCCAGACCGGGTGCGAAACCTGACCTTTCAGGGTGCGAGTACAGACCAGATCGGCACCACCGGAAGCGCGCGACTCGGCTCCATTCCGCATGTGGACCCGACATACCTGCATTTGCCCGGGTGTTTCGTGATCCGAGAGAAACGCCAGGCTGGCGCCATCCTCGGACCACGCGAGATCGCCTGCTTCGTGAGCCGACGCTTTCTGGCCGGCCGGTTCGGCGGGCTGGAGTAACCGAACGGCCGCGGGACCGGTGTTCAGATGACGCCAGTAGATGGCCGTTCCACCTTCGGGCTGATCGACGACCCACGCCACGCGCTGACCGTCAGGCGAAATCGCGGTGGCGTGAAATCCACGGACGCGATCGAGCGAGTCGAGCACCGCCGCGATCGAGCGGTCCTGCGCCAGTGCGGTCGCCGGCACCAACACATCGGCAATCAGGAGCGCCGTGAAAAAAGCGCGCGTCGGGCGGGCGATTCCATGGGTCGGCCTCATCGGATCACTATAATCGCGTTCATCGCCTTGGAATCAGAACGCATCGGCCGCCTGGATTCGTTGCCACCGGTTTCCCGGAGCGCGGCGTTCCCGCGTCTCGATCCGTATGTCGTGACGCTCATCTTCTCGGCGTTGACGATCGCATTCACCTGGCCGCTGGCGAAGGGACTGACCCGCGACATTCCGGGCGATCTCGGCGACCCGCTGTTCAACACCTGGGTACTCGCATGGGACGCCACCCACTTCGGCCGCGGCTGGCTCCAGGCCAACATCTTTTATCCGCACCCGCTGACGCTGGCCTACTCCGAACTTCTGGTGCCGCAGGCCCTTCAGATCCTGCCGGTGTACATCGCGACCGGGAATCCACTCCTCTGCTACAACCTGGCGTTTCTGTCCACGTTCGTTTTGTCAGGACTCGGAATGTTCCTGTTCTGCCGCGAACTGACCGGCAGCCGGACAGCAGGATTCGTCGCCGGTCTGGCATTCGCGTTCGCGCCCTATCGAGTGACGTCGATTCCGCACCTTCAGGTGATGTCGGCGCAGTGGCTGCCATTCGTACTGTTTGGCCTGAGACGCTTCTTCGACACCGGTCGCAGGACTGCGCTGGCGGGAGCGACCGCAGCCTGGGTCGTCCAGAATCTGTCGTGCGGTTATTACCTGTTCTTCTTCAGCCCGGCGATCGCGCTTTACATCGTGTGGGAAGTGGCGCGACGCCAGCGGTGGCACGACACCGCCCTTCTGCGACGGCTCGCGGTGTCGTGGGCGGTGATGTTTCTGGCGACCGCGCCGTTCCTCCTCGTCTACTACCAGCTTCGCCGTCTCGGTTTCGAAGCGCGCTTTCTCGCCGAGGCCCAGCGCTACTCGGCGGACGTCTACTCCTACTTCACTGCTGACCCCGACCTGAGGCTATGGGGATCAATCGCCAGGGCATGGCCCAAGCCGGAAGCGCTGCTCTTTCCGGGCTTGACGATCGTCGTACTGGCGGTGGTCGGCGCCACACCGCGCGCCGCGGGCGCGCGAACAGCATCGATCGCGGTGATGCTCGTGCTCGTCGTCCCCATCGCGCTGCTGCTCCTCGGGGTGCCGGTTCGCCTGGCCGGACTCAAGATCACAAGCCTGTGGCGCGTGCTCACCGTCGCCGCCGCTGTGATCGCGATCGGTCTCTGGCGGCGGCCGGACCAGCGGCCTGTCGTTTTGCGCTGGCTGGCATCGCCCGGCGGCTTCTTTGCACTGCTCACGGCGTTCGCGGTGGTGATGTCGTTCGGTCCCGCGATCCACGCGCGTGGCCGTGTCGTGGCGTCGCCAAGCCTCTACGCGTTGTTCTACTACGCCGTGCCGGGTTTCGACGGTCTGCGCGTGCCGGCCCGTTTCGCCATGCTCGCCGCCTGCGGTTTCGCGACACTGGTCGCGGTCGCCGTCGCGGCGATCGAACGCACTCGTCGCCGCCGCGCGCACTGGCTGGCCGGCGCCGCCGGCGCACTGATCCTGTTCGAATCGCTCGCGGTTCCGATTCCGATCAACCAGAACATTCCCAGCTACACACAGCCGGGCCTGAGCGCGCTGCCGGAATCGATCGACATCGGCCCAGGTCTTCCGGACGTCTATCGGTTCGTCGCTCGGTTGCCACCGGACGTGGCAATCCTCGAACTCCACGTTGGCGAGCCGGCGTTCGACATCCGCTACATGTTCTACTCGATTCGCCATTGGCGTCCGCTGGTCAATGGCTACAGCGGCGGCGCGCCGAAGGAGTACGAAGTGCTCACGGAGGCTATGAAGGATACGGAAACGCGGCCCGAGCGCGCGTGGACCGCAATCCGTTCGTCACTGGCCACCCACGTCATCGTTCACGAGGGTTTTTATCTCGGCGACGATGGCCGGCGACTGAGCGAATGGCTGCGATCGCACGGCGCGCGGGACGTCGCGGCGTTTGGCCGGGATCACGTGCTGACGCTGCGCTGATTGATCGTGACGGCCGCTTTGACCGCGAACTACACTGGCGCCATGCGTCGCGATCCCCTCGCTTTTCTCGGCACCGAGCTCGACTCGCTGAAACAACAGGGCCTCTACCGGCGGCTGCGCGTGCTCGACGGAGAACAGGCCCACAAGAGCTCGTTCGACCACCGCCAGGTCGTCAACCTCTCATCGAACAACTACCTTGGCCTGACGACGCACCCGGCGTTGCGGGAGCGGGCGCTCGAAGCGACTCGCACGCTGGGCGTCGGCACCGGTTCGGTGCGCACGATTGCCGGCACCATGGACATCCACATGGAGCTCGAACGCCGGCTGGCGGCGTTCAAGCAGACCGAGGCAGTCGTCGTGTTCCAGAGCGGCTTTGCCGCGAACGCGGGAACCGTCGCCGCCGTCTTATCCAAGGATGACGTCGTGGTCTCCGACGAACTCAATCACGCGAGCATCATCGACGGCGCCCGGCTCAGCCGGGCCGCCATCAAGGTGTTCCCACATAAGGACGCCGGCGCGGCCCGCACCATCCTCCAGGGGCTGCCGGCGGCGCAGCGCAAGCTGCTCATCACCGACGGCGTGTTCAGCATGGACGGCGACCTTGGCGCCCTGCCCGAGTTGTGCGCCCTCGCCGAGGAATTCGGCTGCATCATGATGGTGGACGATGCGCATGCGAGCGGCGTTTTCGGGAAGAACGGCCGTGGCACGGTCGATCATTTCGGGATGCACGGCCGCATCGACATCCAGGTGGGCACCTTGTCGAAGGCGATTGGCGTGCTCGGCGGCTACGTCGCGGGCAACGCCGCGCTGATCGACTTCCTTCATCATCGCGCGCGGCCATTTCTGTTCTCGACCTCGCATCCGCCGGCGGTGGCCGCGGCGTGTCTCGCGGCACTCGACGTGCTCGAGCAACAACCGGAGATCATCACCCAACTCTGGGACAACACCGCGTTCTTCAAGGCCGGCTTGAAGACGCTCGGCTTCAACACCGGCCTCAGCGAAAGTCCGATCACGCCGGTCATCGTCGGCGACGGCGCGCTGGCGATGAAGCTGTCGGATCGGTTGTTCGAAAAAGGCGTCTTCGCCCAGGGCATCGCATTTCCCACCGTGGCGAAAGACAAGGCGCGCGTCCGGACCATCGTCACCGCGACCCACACAAAAGCCGAACTGCAGTTCGCGCTCGATGTGTTCGATGCGGTCGGACGCGATCTCGGGATCCTCCATTGAGACGCGCCAATCAGCTCACGGACTTCTTCGACAGCTACACGAAGGGTCTCAAGGCTGAGGATCTGCAGCGGCTCTTCACGCACGATACACGCGACGCCTATCGCTTCTTTACGCGCGGATCCGAAAGCGAGGCGCTGAAGCGCCTCCCCTGGCATCAGCGCATCGTCGCCGAAGTCCGTATCCTGTTTCTCGCATTCACGATGAAGCTGTCGCCGGCGCGCCGCGTGGTCTTTGGCGCGGCGCTGCTGTTTGCGATGGTCGGGCTCTTCAACCTGTTCCGCGGCTTCGGCATCATCGAAATCGCGCGGTTCCCGTTCGGGGTGAGCGTCGGGCTTCCCGGCCCGCTCTTCCGAACCGGCACCTGGCCGCTGCTGTTCGCGTTCGTGCTGATGAACCTGCTGGTGCTGCTCGAAGTCGCCGACCGTCTGTCGCTGAAGAACGATCTGGAAATTGCCCGTGACATCCAGCAGGCGATGCTGCCGAGCGGTCTCTACAGCGCACCCGGCGTCGAGACCTACGGGACCAGCCGACCGGCGAACACGGTCGGCGGCGACTTCTTCGACATCCTCCCGCTCGACGATGGGCGCCTGGTCGTCGCGGTGGGCGACGTGGCCGGCAAGGGCAGTCCGGCGGCGCTGTTGATGGCGTTGTTGCTGGCGATCCTCCGGACGCTGGTGGATGAAAAACTCGAGCCCGCGGAACTGGTCACGCGGCTGAACGTGCAGGTGTGCCGCCACGCGCCGAGTTCGCGTTTCATCACGCTGTTCTATTCGGTCTATCAGCCGGCGACCGGCGAACTCACCTACGTGAGCGCCGGGCACATGCCGCCGCTCATCCTGCGCCGCGACGGCCGGGTCGACCGGCTCAGTGACGGCGGCATCGCGCTCGGCATGTTCGATGGATCAACGTACGTCACCGGCCAAACTGTGATCCAACAGGATGAATTGATCGCGATTTACAGCGACGGAATCACCGAAGCTGAAAGCCCAGCCGGCGTCCCATTCGACGAGATCGGGCTCGAAACTGCCCTGAAAACCAATCGCCGGAGCAGCCTGTCGGCGATTGGCGCCGCCGTCGAACGCGCGGTTGAGCAGCACACCGACGCACGGCGTTTTTCCGACGATCTCACAATTCTTCTGCTCCGCCACGCGCCAGTCCTGCCAGTATGAGTGTCTAAGATCTCGTCGGCGGCAAAAGACACAGTGGTGATTAAACGGGCTCCGGTCGTCATCGCGATCATCGGGCTGCTGCTGTGCGCCTCCAGCGTTGCGGCACAGGAGAACGACGGCATTCGGATGCTGTTGTCGCGCGTCGAGAGCGTCACTCAGGCCGGCGACACCGTCGGCTACTTCAACCTGCTCGCGCCGGCGGCCAACCGCGATCGCGCGCGTGAGTTCGCGTCAAGCGAACTGTTGCCGGGCGCGTCCCGCGCGGTCCTGCAGGAACGCGATCGGATTCCGCTCGGCTCGGTGTCGCCAACCGAGACCGGCTTCCGGGTACTGGTGGACGTGTTCGCGGACTTCGGGAACCGCGCCCGAATCGCGACCTGGCGCATCGACGTCCTCAAGACCGGAGATGCCGGCACCGAGCGTGAGTGGTCGATCCTGGACGAGGACCACCTCTCGTCGGTCGAAAACATCTATCGTCTGACGCTCGACACCACCAAGGCGTTCGCCGCACACGATCTCAAGCTGACCGCCGAGGATCTCGATTTATCGATGCCTGAGGGCACGGTCTTCGTCGCGAGCGTCGACCAGGGCGTCACCGGACTCATCCTGATCGGCCGCGGCAGCTTGTCCTTTCATCCCGCGCCTGCGACCGAGCGCGGGCAGGTGAAGGTTTTTTGCGGCAGCGAGGTCCTCGAAACCCGATTCGAGACGGTCTACGTCCGGATCAACCCGAACGATTTCGAGCGCACGGTCAATGCCGCCCAGTTGGAAGCCAAGCCGGTCGATCCGCGCGAGCTGCGGCGCGCCCAGGATGTCTTCCGTGAGGAATCGCCGAAGTCGTTCGTCATCGACCTTGGCGATCTGAGCCGCGACGCGTGGTCGCTGTTGCCCGGGCAGGGGGACTTCCTCGCCGAGGTGCGGACCAAGCGCTTCGATACGCTCACCTATGCGAAGTCGGCAAGCGAGGCCGAGGACATCACGCTGTTCGATCGCCGCCATCATCACAACATCGCGCTCTATGCCTCCGCGCAGAAGCTGGCGTCGCGGGGCCGGTTCTACAACGAAGACGAACTGGTCGAGTACGACGTGCTCGACTACGACATCGACGTCGCGGTGACGCCTGACCGGAACTGGATCGACGGGCACGTGCGGATGCGCCTGAAAACCCGTGCCTTCGCGCTCGGCGTGCTCAAGCTCCGGCTCGCTGATTCGCTGGTGGTGCGTTCGATCGTCAGCTACGAATACGGACGGCTGTTCGGCATCCGCATCAAGAATCAGAACACCTTCCTCGTCAACCTGCCGGCGACGATGCCGAAGGATCGTGAGCTGACGCTGTCGATCGCGTACGGCGGACGCCTCGAGCCGCAGACGCCGGATCGGGAAACGCTGACGCTCGACCAGCGCGTGCAGTCCTCAGAAGACACACCGCTCGTCAGCGCCGAGCCGAGCTTTCTGTACAGCAGCCGGAGCTTCTGGTATCCACAGGCGCCGGTCAGCGACTACGCCACCGCGCGCATCCGGATCACGGTGCCTTCCTCGCTCGAGTGCATCGCGAGCGGCGAGCTCGAGCCGGGGTTCCCCGGTCTTCTCGTAGGCGACGAGCCGGGACAGAACCGCAAGGTCTACCTGTTCACGGCCGCGCGTCCGCTCCGCTACCTGGCGTTCATCGTCAGCCGTTTCGAGCGGACCGAGGCGCCGACGCTGAAGTTCTCCGGGGTGCGGCTGAACGCGCTTCCGAGCGTCGCCGGACCCGACAACCGGAGCATGAAGCTGGCGGTCGAAGCCAATCCGCGCCAGGTGCAGCATGGGCGCGAGGTGGTCGATCACGCCGCGGATATCGCCAGGTTCTACGAATCGATCATCGGCGACAGTCCGTACGCCAGCTTCACGGTCGCGCTGATCGAGAACGATTTGCCTGGCGGCCACAGTCCGGGCTACTTCGCCGCACTCAATCAGCAGTTGCCGACCTCGAACCTGTCGTGGCGCAACGACCCGGCGGCGTTCAGCGGCTATCCGGACTTCTTCCTGGCGCACGAGCTCGCCCATCAGTGGTGGGGACAGGCGGTCGGCTGGCGCAACTACCACGAGCAATGGATCAGCGAAGGCTTCGCGCAGTATTTTGCGGCGCTCTACGCGCAGCACCAGCGCGGCGACGAGGGATTCGCGACGGTGCTGCGGCAGTTTCGCAAATGGGGGATGGCCGACAGCGATCAGGGCCCGATCTATCTCGGCTACCGGCTCGGCCACATCCACGACGACAGCCGGGTCTTCCGGGCGCTCGTGTACAACAAGAGCGCCGCGGTTCTCCATATGCTGCGCCGCTATGTCGGCGACGAGTCGTTTTTCAGGGGACTCCGCCGGTTCTACCGCGAAGCACGGTTCCAGAAGTCCGGCACTGACGAATTCAGGCAGGTCATGGAAGCCGAATCCGGCGTGCCGCTCGACCGCTTTTTCGAGCGCTGGATCTACGGATCGACGCTGCCGAGGCTGAAGACCAGCTCGAGAGTCGAGGGCGACGAAATCGTGCTCCGCGTCGAACAGGTCGGTGAGGTGTTCGACCTGCCGCTGACGTTCGCGATCCAGTACGCCGATCGCAAGCCGGTGGAGGTGATTGTCCGGGTCAACGATGCGGTGGTCGAAAAGCGTGTGCCGCTGGCCGGCACGCTGCGCAACATCGACATCAGCCACGATGATGGGACCATGGCCGAGATCGTCAAGAATTGACGCGGACTTGATATGATCGTGTTCTTATGGAGACCGTCACCCTCACGATAGACGGCCAGCAGGTCACCGTCGATAAAGGCAAGACCGTCCTGCAGGCGGCCATCGAAAGCGGCATTTCCGTCCCGTACTACTGCTATCACCCCGGCATCGGCGTCGACGGCTCCTGCCGCGTTTGCGTCGTCAAGATCGAGAAAATGCCGAAGCTGCAGACGTCGTGTTCGACGGCCTGCACCGACGGGATGGTGGTCTCGACACGGTCCCAGGACGTCGTGGAGGCGCGCGCCGGCGTGTTCGAGTTCCTGCTCGTCAATCACCCGCTCGATTGCCCGGTGTGCGACAAGGGCGGCGAGTGTCCACTTCAGGATTTTTCGTACGCGTTCGGCCCCGACGCCAGCCGGATGGATTTTCCGCGCCGCGAATTCGACGGCAACGGCGTCAAGGCCGACGTCGACTTCGGACCGACGCTGATGCTGAACCGCAACCGCTGCATTCTTTGCACCCGGTGCGTGCGGTTCATGCGCGACATCGATGCGGACGCGCAAATCAATATCGTCGATCGGGGCAACGGCAGCCAGATCGCGACGTTCCAGGAAGAAGGCGTCCACTCGCTGATGTCCGGCAACCTGATGGACGTCTGTCCGGTGGGTGCAATCACCACGCGCGACTACCGCTTCAAGTCGCGACCGTGGGACAACCCGCTGGCGACCGACACCATCTGCACCCAGTGCGAGAAGGGCTGCAGCACGACCGCGTGGGTCAAGGCCAAGCCGGAGTGGGCGAAAGGCGAGCGCCTGATCCGCATGACGCCGCGATTCAACCCCGACGTCAACGGCTATTGGATGTGCGACATCGGCCGGTTCAACTATCACTGGATCGAGGGCGAGGATCGGCTGCTGCAACCGCTCGAGAAGAACGCGCAGGGATCGCTCCAGCCAATCGCCTGGCACGACATGACAACGAAGTTGCGGGATCGGCTGTCCGCGGCAGGCACCGCCAATCCTGATGGCGTCCGCTTCCTCCTGTCGGCGCATGCGTCGCACGAGGAGCTGTTCCTGTTCCATCGGCTCACCGGAGAGCTGCTCGGCAGTCAGAAGGCGGTCGGCGTGAGCTGGCGGACGGAGGAGAAGGTGCAGCCGGCGGCGACCACGTTCAAGGTGCCGGCAGTGGACGCGCCGAACGTCAACGGTGCTCGCATGTTCGGCCTCGTCGCCGGTAACGTCGGCGACTCCGTGGCGGAGGCCGACGTCTCGGCGCTGCGCCAGGCGGTCGAGGCCGGGCGGGTCACCGCGTTGTATGTATTCGATCCGGGGCCGGACGGCTCGATCGGCGACACCAGCTGGATTGTCGAAGCGCGGACCCGTGGCGTGCTGTCGCTGCTGATCGTCCAGGGCGTGCTGATGACCAGGCTGGCGATGGCAGCTGACCTCGTACTGCCGGGCGCATCCTATGTCGAGAAGGAAGCGTCCTATACCAACAGCCAGGGTCGGTTGCAGGGAACGGCGCGGGCGATCGCGGTGCAGGGCGACGCGCAGGAAGACTGGCAGATTCTGGTGAATGTCGCCGCGGCGCTCGGCGTGCCGTTCGGCTACACGAGCAGCGCCGAGATCCGCGCGGACATCGCCGTTCGCTTCACCGGCATCGAAGGATTGCAGGGGTTGCCGACGCTGGCGTTCAGCCGGCCACTCGAAGCGCGGCACTGGCTGCAGGCGTCCAATCCATCTGAGCGCTGGAAGTGGGATTTCATGTATCAGGATCTGCCGCCGGTCAAAGGTTCAGTCGATCCATCGTCGCTTCCGCTGCCGCCCGGGGCGATTCCGCTCAAACAGTTGTGATCAACTATTTCCTCTGCGTCCTCTGCGTCCTTGGGGTCGAAGGATTTCTCTTCCCAAGGCCAGCGGCCGCGCAGTTCAAGCGACCGAAGGCGGACGTCACGCCGCTGGTCGAGCAGTCGTCGGTTCGAGCGGGCGTGCACGCTCGCGTGGCCCTGAAGGTCTCGCTGCCGGAAGGCCTCCACACCCAGTCGAATACGCCACGCGATCCGAACCTGATCCCGACCGTCCTGACCGTCGACGCGCCGGCGGGCGTCAGCGTGGACGAGATCGTGTTTCCGGCATCGACCGACCTGAAGCAGGCCGGCGCCGACCAGCCGCTCGCGGTGTTCGATCAGACGTTCGCAATCGGCGTGCAACTGTCGCTTGACGCGACCGTTCCGGCCGGCGAGATCGTGGTGCCGGCGCAGCTGCGTTATCAGGCGTGCGACGCCAACCTCTGCTACGCGCCGGCGAATGCCGAGGTGCAGTGGACGCTGCACGTGGTCACAGGTGAGACGACTGCCGGAACGCCGGACGCGATGTTTGCCGGCATCAAGTTCGGAACGGGGTCAAAGCCGGGCGGCGGCAATGCGACGCCAAGTGCTGCGCCGGCGGCCGCGACTGGTGCGGCCGGTGGCGCTGAACTGCTGGAGGGATTCGAGGTCCGCGGCACGACCGGCGGCTATCAAAACACGGCGGACTTTCTCAGCTTCATTCACGACGCCGAGTCGGGTACCAGGCAGAAAGGCATGTTCGAGGGACGTGGCCCACTCGCGATTCTGTTGCTCGTGCTGATCGGCGGGCTGGCGCTGAATCTGACGCCGTGCGTGCTGCCGATGATTCCGATCAACCTGGCAATTATCGGCGCTGGCGCGCAAGCCTCGTCGCGGGGGCGGGGCTTCCTGCTCGGCTCGGCGTACGGCGGCGCCATGGCGATCGTCTATGGCGTCCTCGGACTGGTCGTCATCCTGACCGCCGGTTCGTTCGGCACCATCAACTCGTCACCGTGGTTCAACCTCGGCATCGCGATCCTGTTCGTCGTGCTTGGCCTGGCGATGTTCGACGTGCTGCTGATCGATTTCTCGAAATACTCGGCCGGCATCGGAAGCTCGTCGAGCCGAGGCTCGTTCGCGCTCGCGTTCAGCATGGGCGCAGTGGCGGCGCTGCTGGCCGGAGCGTGCGTGGCACCGGTCGTCATCCAGGTGGTGCTGTTCTCGAGCAACCTCTACGCGACCGGCACCAGCGTGGCGTTGGCGCTGCCGTTCTTCCTCGGCGTCGGCATGGCGATTCCCTGGCCGATCGCGGGCGCGGGGCTCGCGGCTCTGCCCAAACCCGGCATGTGGATGGTGCGGGTGAAGCAGGCATTCGGCGTCTTCATCCTCGCCACCGCCGCGTACTACGGCTACGAGTCGTATTCGATTTTCGCGAACCGCTGGGTTGATCCGTCCGCCGTCAGCGCCAGCGTCCAGGAGGAACTGAAAGCCGGCTGGCATGCGTCGTTGGCGGAAGGTCTCGAGACGGCACGCCGCGAAAACAAACC
>DASXIR010000154.1:0-40052 GCA_036497895.1 Vicinamibacterales bacterium
GTCCGAGGTGGAGGTGTCGAACCAGAACGTGATTGCGGCGATGGCGCGCTATCGCGAAGCGCGCGATCAGGTGCGGATTGCGCGTGCGTCGCTGTTTCCGACGGTGTCGGCGACGCCGTCGATCACCGTGGTTCACGGTTCGAGTACCTTCACTCGTGGTAGTGGTCTGAGTACAACCGGTTCCTCGGCCTCACCCGTGGTCGCTGCCCCAGGGTCCATCGTTGACTACACGATGCCGGTGGACGTGTCCTATCAGGCCGACGTCTGGGGCAGCATCCGGCGGAGTGTGACTGCAAACACTGCAAGCGCGCAGGCCAGCGCCGCGGATCTCGAAAACGCGAAGTTGACGTATCAGTCGCAGCTCGCCGAGATCTTCTTCGAGCTACACGGCCTTGACGGCGACGCCGACCTGCTCCAGCGGACGGTGACGCTGTATCAGCAGTCGCTACAGCTGACGCAGGACCGCTTCGACGCCGGCGTCGCGTCAGGCGCGGATGTGGCTCAGGCGAAGACGCAACTGGCGTCGACCCGTTCCCAGCTGATTGATGTCGGTGTGGCGCGGGCGCAATACGAGCATGCGATCGCCACTCTGATGGGTCAGGCTCCCGCCGGCGTTTCGGTGCCGGTCGCCGTCCTGACCGCGCCACCGCCGGTGATCCCGATTGGCGTACCGTCGACGTTGATGGAGCGACGGCCGGACGTGACCGCGATGGAGCGTGCGGTAGCGGCCGCCAACGAGCAGATCGGGATCGCGAAAGCGGCATTCTTTCCGCTGCTGACGCTGAGCGCTACCGGAGGATTCGAGAGCACCAGCCTGGCGCAGTGGTTCACGCTGCCGAGCCGGTTCTGGTCGGTCGGGCCCCAGCTCGCGGCGACGTTGTTCGAAGGCGGCAAGCGCCGCGCTCAGACCGATCTCTCCGAGGCGGCCTACGACGAGTCGGTCGCCAACTATCGGCAGACGGTTCTCACCGCATTTCAACAGGTCGAAGATCAGTTGTCGTCACTCCGGATCTTGGAGCAGGAGGCTGCCGTGGAAACGGAAGCGGTTGAGGCCGCACAGCAGTCGCTCGAGATCGTGACGCTGCAATACACCGCCGGCACGACCGACTATCTGCAGGTCATTACTTCTCAAACGGCGGCGCTGCAGACTCAGCGACAGGCCATCGACATTCTGACGCGCCGGCTGACCGCCAGCGTGCTCCTCATCGAAGCCCTCGGCGGCGGCTGGGATGCGTCCCAGCTGCCGTCGCAATGATCCTCGATTTCTCTGCAGACAAGGCGGTTGGCGTCAGCTGGGCGCGGCGGCCGCCCGATGATAGGATCGGCCTTCTTCTTCTTTCTCGCCCATGTGGCAACCCAATCGCGCGCAGTGGTCAATCATCTGGACGGTCGCCGTTCTGGTGATCCTCGCCTGGCCCCCTGACACCGGTAAGAGTCTGGCCGCGAAAGGCGTCAACTGGGCCGTGGATCCCGGAGGCGCGTTGCCCACCCTGCCGCCACCGCTGCCGATGGCGTTGGACGATGACGGCGATGCAGTGACGGCGCACGACATGCTCGAGGCCGACTATTACAGGGTGCGGAGTCGCTCTGCACTGACGCGCTGGCGGATGGACCTGAGAGAGGCGGGCGATCCGTTCGATCGACAGACGGTGCGCCAGTTACTGGTGGGACTCGCGGTGGCGGGTGCGCTCCTGACCTGGCGGCTTCACGGCACGAGTTCGTCGCCCAGGAAGTAGTCAGGCGGGCATCAAATGCCCACCTGACCAGGTTGACTATCTCGTCGCGGCCTTCGGCATTGGCTTGAGCGTGACGTGCTGGATGCGCCAGTTCTGCGCCTCGCCCGTGTAGATCTCGTTTTCGCTGACACAGTGCATCTGGTGGACCCAGTAGAACTGTCCCACCTTCTTGCCGGTCGTGCCGAACCAGCCGAGCAGCTTGCCGTCGAGATCCAGCTTGTAAATCTTGCCGCCGGCGTCGGCGGAGAAGAGGAACTGCTGGCCCTGCGCGTTCGGCGGTGTCATGCAGACGGCCCACGGCGCGCGCACGTTGCTGAAGATCGCCTTCCGGTTCAGATCCGGGTCGTAGACCTGGATGCGGCTGTTGCCACGGTCGGCGACGTAGATGTTGCCCTTGGCGTCGGAGGTGATCGCGTGCGGCGTGTTGAACTGATCCGGCTCAGTGCCGCGCGACCCGATCGACTTCACGAAGTCGCCGTCCTTACTGAACTTTTCGACGCGTGAGTTGTCGTAGCCGTCAGACACGAAGATGTTGCCTTGCGTGTCCCAGGTGACGTCGGTCGGCCGTCCGAATGTGCCCGGCCGGCCGGCGCCGGCCCCCGGCTTGGCCGTCGCGCCGCGTTCGTTGTGCGCGCCCTGCTCGAGGAATTCCTCGAGGTAGTCGATCGCCTCGTCCTTGCGGCCGAGCACCATGGTGACCAACCCTTGCGGGTTGAACTTGATCACCATGTTCGAGCCTTCGTCGACCACCCAGACGTTATCGTCCTTGTCGACGCGGACCGCATGGGCGAAAGAGAAGCCGTAGCTGTTCTGGCCCCACTCCTTCACGAACTTGTTGGCCTGGTCGAATTCGAAGAGCTCGGCTGCCTGCGCACCGCGCGCCGGGCCGGCGTTGCCGCTCCTGGTGTAGACGAAAAGATGCTTCTTGGAGTTGATCGCCACGCCTTCGGTTTCGCCGATCGTGTGGCCGTCAGGCATCAACGGAAGCGACACCGCGTCGTACGGAATCTGCGGGGTGTTTTTTTCGAGCTCGGCCTGCGCCGCCAGCGCGGCCTGTTGTTCGGGGCTCAGACCGCGGCCGCGGCCGCCGCTGGCCGGAGCCTGCGCCGGCTCCCCACGCTGGGCATAGGCAATGGCGACACTCGACAGCAATATGAGAGCGATGACGTAGCGTTTCACGGAAGCCTCCTCTTACGAGCGGATCCTCGGCGAGAGTGCTCGTACAGCGCTCGGAGTATACTCCCGGCCCGCGACGCGTGCATGCCGGCGGTCCGGCCTTACTTGGCGACGCCGGCGTCCTTCATGCTCTCGAGCTTCGCAAGGTCGAGGCTCCCGATCGCGGCCTTGAGCGAGGGAAGGTCGACGCCGTGCCCCTTGGCGCCGACAACGAACCGATCGCCAAGCACGATGTCGAACTCGTTGGTGCCGCCGTTCTTCGAGATCTTCTCGTGGGTGAGGCGGCCGCCGCTCTTCTGCGTCCGCTCAGTACTGCTGTCGTCCTCGTGCTCACCCTCGATCCCGGCCCAGCCCGCGAGTCCCATCAGACCGCTGACGCCACCGGTGTCCGTAATTTCGAGGTTGACCGATTTGCCCGCGCCGTCACTGTAGGTCGCTTCGGCCTTGGACACCATCAAGCCCGCAATGCCGCTCTTATCCGCATTGCTCGACGTCTTGGGCATGCCGCCCAGCGTGTCTGGGATGAGCGGCTTCAGCTGGTCGATCGATACCGGATCCACGCGCTTGCCGCCGCCCATCAGTGTTCCGAGACTGGCCATCGCCGCCGCCGCCGCGGCGTTCTGATCGCCGGCTTTGGTGGCCGCTTCCACCTTCTTGTTGCTCGCTTCCATCTGCTTGCCAAATTCCTGGAGCTTGCCCATCGGGCTGTCCTTGTCGAACTGCACGCTGGAACTGGACGCGCTCCTGGGGGACAACGCACCGCTGCCCATGATCCCGGCGAAGCCGATCATGCCGGCGACTGCGAACACCACCCAGCTGACCACGATGATGCAGACGGCCGAAACGACGGCGTAAGCAATTGTTTTGTCTTCGGGGTTTTTCATCAGCCGGGGAAGACCCAGATAGAACACATAGATGCTGTAGAGTCCGGCCACGATGGCCAGGATGCCCAGCAGCGGAATGATGCGCAGCACGCCGGCAATCCACGCCGGGGTGGAGGCATAGACGACCAGCTTCAGCGCCTGCAGACTGTTCTTCTCAGCGCCGAATGTCGGTGCGAGCGCATTGATGATCAAGGAGGCGATGAAGATGGCGACGATGCCCAGGCACAGCCCGACAACCGCGGCGATCAGACCGCTGAAGATCGGCTGCCGGTAGTAGCCCACGAACGGCAGACTGGATCCGACGATGGACGTGCCGATGAAGCCGGCGACCGCGCCGATCGCTGCCAGCGGCACCGCGTAGCCGGTGATCAGCTCGCCGGTGCTGGTCGGCTCAGCGGCGATGACCGGCCACTCCGTCGCGGGCGTCAGACAAATCTTTTGAGCGCGCTGAACGATGTCCATCGTGAAGCTCCTTGTTTGGCGAGCGAATCATACCCGTAAACATGCCGGCCGCCCGGGTGAAACGTGCGACCTTCCGTGGGTATTTGTGACGCAACGGCTTGGATTGTTACACCGCGACTGAAACGCCGGAAGACGTTCGAGCACCAACTGGCGTGAAGGTTTGCGAGAAATGTAAGGGAACCGGGTGGGTGTGCGTCGAGCACCGCCATCAGCCGATGGATCATCCGACTGGGGAGGGGCGGTCCTGCCCCGGCGCGTCCATGCCCTGCGAGGAACCAGGGTGCGCATTCCGGCGGGAGCCGACGGAACAGGAAATCGCCTGCTCGGATTGGATCAGGGCAGAGGCCGGGTGATACCGGTGCGTCCGCCGGCGCGGACGCACCAGGTCGAACTACTGCTTCGAGGTCTTCGAGGCCGCCAGCTGCTGGACGACCGCGAGCGACTTCTCGACGTGCGCCGCCGGGTTGATCTTGTCGTCAGCCGACGAGAGCACTGCGACGATTTTGCCGTCGGGCGTCACCACGAAGGTGGTGCGCTCGGTGAAGTCGTGGTCGATCTCGACTCCACGCGAGTCCTTCATGCCGGCCTTGATGTCCATCTTGGTCAGGTTGTAGGACTGCGCGATGGCGCCGGTCGGATCGGACGCGACCCCGATTTTGCCGGCGCAGTACTGCGGATCCGCCGAGAACGCGTTCAGGCGGGTGATGCTGTCGCGCGACACGCCGATGATCGTGGCGCCCGCGGCATCGAATTTTTCCTTGTTCTCGGCAAAGGTATGCGCTTCGATGTTGCAGCCGCCGGTGAACGCCGACGGATAGAAGTACACGACGACCGGCCCCTTCTTCAGCGCTGACTTCAGCGAGAACTCGAATTCCTTGCCGGCCATCGAGGCCTTCGCCGAAAAGTCTGGCGCCATCTCGCCCTGTTTCAGCGCCGCGAATGCCGGAACCACGAGTGCTGCCGACAGCAGACTCCCCATAATCAAACGTTTCATCGTTCTGCTCCTTCGGGCCTGATCATACACGCGGAACCCCTGCCAGATCGACGCCGCGTCCGATTTCTGAATCGAGAGGCCGGCAGCAGGTAGTGTCCGGCTTCAGCCGGACGGGTTAGCCGGATCCTGTTCAGCCGTTGACAAGATCGGAACCTGCGCGCCAACATGCCCCGCCGGACGTTCGGCCCTATCAGCGAAGGTGACACGATGACACGCAGCCTGCTCGTCGCGGTCCTTGGTCTGGCGATCGCAGCGCCACTGGTCGGACTGGCGCAGGGTTCGACGACTCATCCAGGTGAGTACGCTCCAGCGGACATTGCCTACGGTTCGCGCCTCTACGACGCGCAGTGCACCACCTGTCACGGTGCGACCGGCGACGGCGTCGGCGGCGTGGAACTGCGCAGCGGCAAATTCCGCAACGCGGTCACCGACCAGGATCTGGCGCGGGTGATCACCAATGGCGTCCAGGGAACCGGGATGCTGGCGTTCAAGTTCGACCCGGCCGAACTTGCCGGCGTCATTGCTTACCTGCGCAACATGAACTCGTTCGACCGTGGATCAGTAAAACCGGGCGACGCTGTGCGCGGCCGCGCCACGTTCGAGGGCAAGGGCGCCTGCGCGACGTGCCATCGCGTCGGGACGCAGGGATCGCTGGTCGCGCCGGATCTGAGCGACGTCGGCGCCACCCGCAGCGCCGGATCGCTGCTCCGGTCGTTGACCGACCCGTCGAGTCAGATGATGCCGATCAACCGTCCCGTGCACATCGTCACCCGCGACGGCAAGGTGATCAACGGCAGGCGGCTCAACGAAGATACCTACACAGTTCAGCTGATCGACGACAAGGAGAAACTGGTGTCGTTGAGCAAGGCCGATGTCCGCGAATACACGATCGCGCTCGCGTCACCGATGCCGGCCTACAAAGGCCGGATGACCGATGACGAGCTCGCCGACCTGGTCGCTTACCTGCTTTCGCTGAAAGGACGCTGACATGATGCGACGAAACACCGCGGCGTTCGTGACGGTGCTGCTGTCTGCGACGCTGACGGCTGCCGTGCAGGCGCAGGTCGGGCCGGATCGACTGGTGAACGCGGCGCGCGAGGCGCGGAACTGGCTGATTTATTCAGGCGGTTACGCCAGCAATCGCTACAGCTCGCTGACGCAGATCAGTCCCGCCAACGCCAAGAATCTCGAGCTGAAGTGGATGTATCAGGCTGCCGTCGCCGGGGCCTGGCAGACCTCGCCGCTGGTCGTGGACGGTGTGATGTATCTCACCCAGCGGCCGAACGACGTCGTCGCCCTCGACGCGAAGAGCGGAAGAGTGTTCTGGATCTACCGGCACGCGCTCGATCCGACGCAAATCGTGTGCTGCGGCGCAAACAATCGCGGCCTCGCGATTCTGGGCGACACGTTGTTCATGGGGACACTCGACGCCCATCTGGTTGCGATCGACGCGCGGACCGGCAAGGCGTTGTGGAATACGAGAGTCGCCGACAGCAAGGGCGGTTATTCGGTCACGCATGCGCCGCTGGTGGTGAAGGACAAAGTCATTGTCGGCGTAGGCGGCGGTGAGTACGGCATTCGCGGCTTCGTCGCGGCATTCGACGTGCGCACCGGGCGCGAGGCGTGGCGGTTCAATACGATTCCGGCGCCGAACGAGCCGGGCGGCGATTCGTGGAAGTCGTGTCCGCCGGCGTCGACGCCACCGGCCACGTTCTGCGATCCGGACGCGTGGAAACATGGCGGCGGCTCAGTGTGGGTGACCGGTTCGTACGATCCCGCGCTGAACCTCACGTATTGGGGTGTCGGCAACGCCGGTCCCGACTGGAACAACGAGCAGCGTCCCGGCGACAACCTCTACACCGACTCGGTGGTCGCGCTCGACGCCGACACCGGCCGCTTGAAGTGGCACTACCAGTTCACGCCGCACGATCGCTACGACTACGACTCGGTTCAGGTGCCGGTGCTGGCCGACATCTCGTGGCGCGGCGCGCCAGTGAAGGCGATGGTGTGGGCGAACCGCAACGGCAACTTCTACGTGCTGGATCGCGAGACCGGCAAGTTCCTGGTGGGGAAGCCGTTCGTCAAAGTGAACTGGATGGACACCTTCGACGAGCGGGGACGTCCGCACCAGACGCCGCAGCCGGAGAACCAGCCGACCTGGCCTGGCAATCAGGGCGGCACGAATTGGTACTCGCCGTCGTACAGCCCGCACACCGGTTTGTTCTACGTCTCGGCGTGGGAAGGCTACGCGACCATCTTCGGCGGCACGGCTGTGGAGTATCAGGAAGGACGCAACTTCGGCGGCGGCGTCAATCGATCGTTCGTGCCGATTCCCGGTGCGCCGGCGGTTCCCGGAATCCGGCGTGGTCCTATCAACAACTGGACCGAAGCGGCCGCGACCGGCGCCGTGCTCGCACTCGACGCGACCAGCGGCGAGCTGAAGTGGAAATTCCCGATGACCGACGTCACCGACAGCGGGATCCTGACGACGGCGTCGGACGTGTTGTTCACCGGAGGTCGCGAAGGCTACTTCCAGGCGCTCGACGCGCGCAACGGAACGCTGTTGTGGAAGGCGAGCCTTGGAGCGCAGATCGTCAGCGGGCCGATTACCTACGAAGCGGACGGCAAACAGTACGTCACGGCGATTTCAGGTCTGTCGCTCTGCGTATTCGGTCTGCGGGAGTAAGCCGCATTCTTCGTCCACATCCGGATGCTCGACCGGCGCTTTTTCGGCGACGGGCACGTGCGAGCGATGGGGATCAGGGACGCGTAACCGTGACCTGCATCAACGCATAGTGACGACGGCCCTTCTTCTGCAGATAGACTACCGTCGATCCATCCGGCGACCAGGCCGGCAGTATGGCCCCCTTGGTGCCGGCGACGCCGCTGCTGCCACCGTCCAGATCCATCAGCGCGAGTTGTCCGTCCGGCCGCGCGAACGCCACCGCGTGCAGCGGGGCCGGCGACCAGCCGAACGTCACGCCGGGCACGAGCGGCTGATTGACGTAACGGCCGATGGTCTCGCCCTTGAGCGTCAACGTGCGAACCCGCGATCCGGCTTCGTTCTGCGCGGCCACCGCGTTGTTGATCGTGTCATTCTTCGACTTGTCGATCAGATCCTGCATGGGAATACCGTTCGCGACCGTCTCTGAATAGACCTGGATCACCAGTTCGGGATGGCCGGGCGGCGTGCGGGTCGTCTTCCAGTCCCAGTATCTCGGCGCCCAGTCCGGTGCGACGTCGACGCCGTGAAAATCGTGCTGGCCCAGTCGAATCAGGTAGTAGCGGGTCTTGAGCGGCGGGCGATCTCCATCGAGTGTCTGCAGGCAGAGGGTGGTGTTGTCCGGAGACCACGCGAGCTGCGACGGATCGCCGCTGAACCAATCGCCTTGAATGTCGGCGGCGAGCGCAGGTGACGCGGCCAACAGTGGCTGCGCCGAAGCAGCCGGCGGCAGTATGACCAACGGAACGAGCACCAGGCCGAGGATGGGCAATCTCACGGGCCACCTCCTCACGACGGAATGGCGTCATAGTGCGGCGGCCTGCGGTTTTACGTCAAGCCCGTTCCGCCCGCTGTTACTTCGTCAGCGCCATGGGCGCCTCGATCGATCCGATCGCCACGCCATCAACCAAGACGGACGCTCGTGCGCGGTACTCGCCTGCTGCGGCACCCGAGAGATTCAGCGTCGCCCGAATGAACTGATCGAGCGGTCCGCCAGGCGACAGCGAGACGTCGTGCGAAGCGACGATCTCCTGTGTCTTTGTCGACGCGACCTCGAACCGCACAGCCGCATTCGCGAAGGCCGCTGCCACACCGGCCGCCACATCGACGCCGGCTACCACCTGCCCGGTGACCGCCGTTCGCGCGGGCACGGGAAACGGCCCCTGCTCGCTCGCTGCTGCTGCCGCGAGCAGCAGATCGCTGAGGGTGAACGCGCCGATGGTATGCAGGCGGGCGGAGACGGGATGCGTCACGACGGCCGAGTGCTTCGTCCCGTCCGACACCGACAGTCGCAGCTCGTAGGTTCCCGGCGGCAGCGCCTGGAATGCGATGTAACTGATCGGCTCCGCGACGCCGTCGATCCCGCGCGTGACAGGTACCACTCGTCCGCTGTCGGCAACGATACGGCTGCCCGAGGTCAGCTTGTAGCCCAGCGCCAGCGCCGACGTGTGAGCAGTCCCATCGTTCATGTCCAGGCTGAACAGGATCCGAACCAGGCCACCGGCGTCGGCAATCGCACGCGTGCTGACCAGGAGCTTCGCCTTGTCGAGGGTGAACGACGAAGCGCCAACACCCACCGTTGCGGACGGCGGACGCCGCGCGCTCGTCGGGACGAGGAAACGCGCGCGCGCGTGGATGGTCGCGCCAAGCCGCGTCGTTCGCAGTGAGATCGCGTGCGGGCCGTCCCCGTCCGCTGCTGTCAAGCGGAACGAAACCAGGTAGTACCCGGACAGTGCGTCGCCGAGTCGTTGGAACGCGGAGTCTGGCCCGGCCGGCGCGCGGAACAATAGGCCACCCGACTCGAATGTGAGCGCTCTCAGCCCGTCCTCTTCGATCGCGCGGTCCTGCACGGCGGTCGACGAGTGGACACGTTCGGCTTCGCCTCCGTCGACGAGGGGACCGTCGATCAGCACTGAATACAGGGTCACCCGCGAGGTGACGGCCAGCGCCGCCAGCTGCGAAACGAGCGACTCGTCACGATGATCTGGACGGAGCAGCAGTCCTTCCGAGACCAGGACGACCACTTTGGGGCCTGACATCGAAGTCAGCGTGCGAAACAGTTTATCGAGCCCGGCGATCGCGTCGCGTGAGCGGGTGCGGTACGACTCGAGCCTCACCTCCGCGTCCGCGCGCAGCGAGGCCTCGCACAACTCGCGCCTCCCAGCCGGCATCGTCAGGGGACATTCGCGTCCGAGGACGGCCTGCTGCATCTGCCGCTCGTCCGCCGTCGCCCCCACGTCGAATGCGAACGCTTCGCGCAGACTCATGGTGAAGTCATCGGCGCTGGTCAGCCGTGCGGCCCTCCCGACGCTGCCGGTCAGTGCGGCGCGGATCGGTGCGCGTTCGCTGGTGAAGTCAACCGAGGGGCCTCTCGGGATGGAGAGCAGGGCAACGCGATCGGCGGCCCCGAACCGATCGAGCAGCTTCCCGGCCGCGGCGATTGCCGCCTTGCCGCCGCCCGCGTCGATATTGCCCTCGTCTATCACGAAGACGATATGACGCTGCGGAGGCCGAGGAGACGGGGCTGCGGTCGCGCCGCGTGCAGTGTTCGGTCGTGAGGGGCCACCAGCCGCGGCGTCCACGTACTCGACCGACTCGATCGCGCGCGACTGACCGTCGACCGACAGCGTGAAGTCGGCGGCTGTCAACCCGGTGGCCGCACGTCCATCCGCACTGAGCACGATGGCGTCCGCTTCGACCAGATCGATGCCCCCGCGAAATCTGGCCTGTGCCGACGGACGATTGGGGCCGGAGCGAATAGCGGCGATCAGGACGATGACGATTGCGCCGGCGAGTCGTGCAATCGCTGCCTGCGGTCGCGGGCGCCGGCGGAGTGTCGGCATGCCTTGCTCGGGACTACGGATGCGTGACCGCGACCTGCATCAGCGCGTAATGATGACGGCCCTTCTTCTGCAGATAGACGAGAGTCGATCCGTCGGGTGACCAGGCCGGCAGGAGGATGTCTTTCGTGCCTTCGACGTCGCTCGTCCCGCCGTCGAAGTCCATCAGCGCGAGTCGTCCGTCCGGGCGTGCGAACGCTACGGCGTGCAAGGTGGCCGGCGACCAGCCGAACGTCATGCCGGGCACGAGCGGTTGATCGACGTAGCGGCCGATCGCTTCGCCCTTGAGCGTCAGCGTGCGCACCACCGATCCCGCTTCGTTCTGGGCGGCGACCGCGTTGTTCATCAGTCCGTTCTTCGACTTCTCGAGCAGGCTCTGCGTCGGAACACTCTTCGAGCCGGTCTGCGTATCGACCTGGATCACCAGTTCGGGATGGCCGGGCGGCGTCCGCGTCGTCTTCCATTCCCAGTACTTCGCCGCCCAGTCCGGTGCGACGTCGATACCGTTGAAGTCGTGCTCCCGAGGGCGGATCAGGTAGTAGCGGGTCTTGAGCGGCGGGGCGTCACCGTCGAGCGTCTGTAGACAGAGGGTCGTGTTGTCGGGAGACCAGGCGAGCTGTGACGGATCACCGGCAAAGCGCCCGCCCTGGATGTCGGCCGCGAGCACAGGCGATGCGCCCGACAGCGGATGCGGTGACGCAGCCGGCGGCTGCATAACCAGCGGAATCAACAGCAGGCCGAGGGTGGGTAATCTCATGGGCCACCTCCTGACGACGGAATGGCGTCATAGTGCGGCGGCCCGCGGTTTTACGTCAAGCACCTTTGTGGCGTCTGGGTAATTCGCAGAGGTGGGCTACCGAAGCGTGGACACTGTGGCCGCTCGACGACCGAAGTTGACCGCTTCATGGCAATCGCGAAGGTAAAGGTCGATTCGTCGTCCACGGATGCTCGAGCCGGTGTCCTGCACGATGTAGACGCCGTCATACCGCGCATCGAGGCCGGAGACTTTGATCCGCGAGCCCATTGGCAATACCGTTGGATCGGCGGCCACCGTTTTTTCCATCGGCCGGTTGCCTGAGGCCGTCATCTGTCCTTTGCAATAGGCTGTCGCCGTGAACGAACGAGCGTTGCTGGCTCCACCGTTCGGCACCGGTCCGGCCGGATGGGCTCGTCCCGCGCATCCTTCAGCCACCAGCGGCAGAAGGCCGAGCGCCAGCCATCCGAATCTCAGCCAGTAAGACGTCCCTCGCGTGGGTCGACCTGCCACGACCCCAACCGGAGCAAGTCTCGCTCCAGACGGGATAGTTTTGATGCGGAATGTCTTTGAGGAGGCCATCTCGTCAGGTGCGCGATGACGGAGACGGCCAGGCGACTAGTGTTGGTGCCGGAGGAGGGAATCGAACCCTCACGGGGCGTAAACCCCACGGGATTTTGAGTCCCGCGCGTCTGCCAGTTTCACCACTCCGGCTTACAAGAAGTCAGGCGTGAGAAGGTAGCACTCAGACCAGCATATCGATCTTCGCCTTGGTCTTCATCTGTGCGATGAACTGCTCGAGCTTCTGCTCACGCTGGTTCGACACCAGGAATTCCTTGATTTGCGGGCTCGCTTCGGCGAGCGGAGCCGTGCGCGCCGGACGCTTCTCGATCGTCTTGATGATGTGAAACCCGAACGGTGTTTCGATGACCCCGCTCATCGCGCCCGGCTTGAGCTTGAACGCCGCCTCTTCGAACGCCGGCGTCATCTGACCCTTCTGGAAATATCCAAGGTCGCCACCGTTGGGCGCGCTGCCTGGATCCTGCGACTCCGCTTTTGCCACCGTTGCGAAATCGGCACCCGCCTTCAACTGTCTCAGCACCGCGTCCGCCTTTGCCTTGCCCTCGGTCTTCGCCTGCGGCGGCGCCTGCGCCGGAACCGCAATCAGGATGTGAGCGGCGTGCACGCTGTCGCCCTGCTTGAAGCGATCCAGATTGCCCTTGTAGAACGCCTCGACCTCGGCGTCCGTGACCGCGATCTTCGATGACACCTCGGCGTCGATGACCTTGGAGACCTCGATGCCCGTACGGGTCTGCTGTTTCACCTGATCGACGGTGAGCCCTTGCGCCGCGAGGCCCTGAGTGAAGGCGGCTTCGTTCGGAAAGCTCTGTCTGATCTGGCCCATGCGCGCGTCCACCTCGGCGTCGCTGACCTCGATCTTCCGCGTCCTCGATTCCTGCGCGAGCAGGTGATAGGCGACCAGTTGATCCAGCACGTTTCGCAGGACTTCGTCACGCTTGTCCGGCGGGACCGGTCCGCCTGCGCGCGATTCCATCCGTTTGACGGCGTTCTCGAACTCCCAACGCTCGATCGCTTCGCCATTGACCTTCGCCAGGACGTCCGGGATGGTCGGCGGCATCGGCTTGGGCGCGGGCGGTGCGCCTGGGAAGGCCCGTGACGCGGCCGGTGCCGCGGACGCCGGTGGCGCGGCGGCGGTCCCTGGCGTGCCGGGCAGTGTAGAGGGTGTAGCTGCCGCGGCGGGCGCCGCCGCCGGAGTCTTTTCTGAAGGCTTCTTGCAAGCCGGCGATGTGGTGACGGCGAACGCTGCGAAAGAGAGCAAAAGGAGTCGTTTCATGAACGACTCATCATATCAGCGCGCAAGCGGGCGGCGCCCGGTTGAGCTCGGCAGTTCGAGACAACTGCGGCCAAGAGAGGTACTTAACGCCGTACACGACTGCGAAGGAAGGCAGGGCGAAAGTGTAGGAAAAGAACGAGTTTCAGGCCATTTCCGGTGGAGTTTCGTGGGGAAGTCGGCTATACTATCAGAACTGCTGGCACGACGTACAGCCTTCCATACAAGCGCTTCCTGACAGGGGGAACCGTGACATTTGAAGTCGGCGACAAGGTCATTTACCCGAATCATGGTCTCGGGATCGTCGAGCGAATCGAAGATAAAACCATACTCGGAACGACCTGCGGGTTTTACCATCTGCGGATCGTCGCGAACGACACTACCGTGCTCGTACCGGTGAGCAACGTGGACGGCGTCGGCCTCCGCCGCGCCATCAGCGACGAAGAAGTTGAGCGTCTCTTCGGCTTGCTCGGCGACGGCAAGATCGACAACCACCAGAACTGGAAAGGGCGCTTCAAGGACAACTCCGACAAGATGCGCAGCGGTTCGATTTACGAAGTGGCCGACGTCCTCAAGAGTCTCACCTTCCTTGCGAAGTCCAAGAGCCTGTCGTTTCGCGAGAAGCGCATGCTCGACCGCGCCAAGTTCCTGATTATTTCTGAAGTGTCAGAAGTGATGTCGGAAACGGCAGCGGCGATCGAAGGTCGCGTCGATGGCGCGCTCGAACGCTGCTTCACGGCCAAAGCCCGCACCGCGGCGCGGGCAACGGCGACGAAGGTAGTGAAGGCTGCGGCGCCGCGCGCGGCGGTCGCCGCGAATGCCGCGCCACGTCGGGCGGCACGAGCGTCATAGTCGATTCCTCAACCGATAGCCGAGCCCGCTGGACCTCACGGTCCAGCGGGCTTTTTTCGTTTATGATGACCCGCCTTGATTGTCGCCGCTGTTCGATCGCTGCTCACCTACGTGGCGGTTTCGCTGTATGTGCTGGTCACGGCGCCCACGGGGATGCTGCTGGCGGCCATTTTCCGATGGAAGGGCATCCTCTACATTTTCGGCCACGGCGGTGTGCGGCTGGGCCTCGCGCTCTGCGGAATCAAGGTGCGGGTCGCGGGCCGGGAGCACATTCCGCTCGACCGCGCCGCCGTTTACTGTGCCAATCACCAGAGCAACGTCGATCCGCCAGTCCTCTTCACCTCCCTCCACCCGCGCATGCACATCGTCTACAAAGCCGAGATCGACGCGATTCCGTTGCTGGCGCGCGCGTTCCGCCACGGCGGGTTCGTGCCGATCGAGCGCCGCAACAAGGAGGCGGCGATGCGCTCGCTTGAAGTCGGCTCCGATTCGCTTCGCGCCGGCAACTCGTTCCTGATCTTTCCGGAGGGCACCCGCAGCCGGACGGCGGAGCTGCTGCCGTTCAAGAAAGGCGGCTTCCTGATGGCGATGAAGGCGCAGGCGCCGATTGTGCCGATCGCGATTTCAGGTGGTCGCGAGTCGATGCAGCGCGGCAGCATGATCATTCGGCCGGTGACTATCAGCATTCGGGTTGGGGAGCCGATTCCTACAGTCGGGTTGCAGATCGGCGACCGCGACGCCTTGATCGCCCGAGTGCGCGAAGCGATTGTCGCGTTGCTCGCGCAGGGCCCGGTGATAGACTGAGCGGCGCCAGCGTCCGGGAGACACCATGACAGGCTTGGAGCGACGACCGGCCAGGACGAAACCGGGAGCTCACGCCTTTGCCCTGGGCGCACTCGTTATCGTCGTCTCGTCGCTGGTGGCCCTGGGATCGCAGGCGCCCGCACCGCCACAGCCCGAGCCGCAGCCGCCGACCTTCCGCACTGAAGCCAACTACGTCCGCGTGGACGTGTACCCGACCCACGATGGCGAGCCTGTGCTTGATCTCAAGCAGGACGACTTCGAGGTCATCGAGGGCAATGCACCGCAGAAGGTCGAGCAGTTCGAGCACGTCATGATTCACGCGGCCACGCCGCAGGATGTGCGCCTCGAGCCGAACAGCGTGCGCGAGTCGATGGCGATGGTGGCCAATTCGCGAGCGCGCGTCTTCGTGATCTTCCTGGACATCGGCCACGTGGATATCGACGGGTCGCGCCGGATTCGGGCGCCGCTGGTCAAGGCGCTCGATTCCCTCATCGGTCCGGAGGATCTCGTCGCAGTGATGACGCCAGAGATGTCGCCGTCGGACATCACGTTCGCCCGCAAGACCGCGACGATCGAAGGATTTCTTGCGCGCCATTGGAACTGGGGCGAGCGCGATCAGGTCAGCACGGTGGACGCCCAGGAGCAGATCTACAAGGAGTGCTATCCCGGTCGTTCAGTACCGGTGCAGTGTCCTGACGGCACGACCGACGACGACCGCGGTGTCGCCGACGAGATGATCGCCCGGCGTCGAGAGAAGATGACGATCGACGCGCTCGGCAATCTCGTCACCTATCTGCGCGGCGTGCGCGAGGAACGAAAGGCGGTTATCGCCATCAGCGACGGGTGGCTCCTGTACAAGCCGAACCCGGGGCTTGCACGAAAGCTGAACTGTCAGGTGCCCGGCCTTCCGACTGGCGGCTTCGACCCGAGAACTGGCCGCCTGTCGGCCAACCCCGATCGGGACCCGATCTCGGGGATGTCTCCATCCTCGTGCGACCGCGATCGCATGACGCTGGCGGCGCTGGACGACGATCAAGAGTTTCGCACGTTGCTCGATCAAGCCAACCGCGCCAATACCTCGTTCTATCCAGTCGACCCGCGCGGCCTCGTCGTGTTCGACACCTCGATCGCCATGCCGACGACCGGCGCGCCACCACCGGGCTCGACGACCATTACTCCGCCGAGCGTCGATCAGGCGATGTTGACCAACCGGTTGTACTCGCTCCGTACTCTTGCCGAAGCGACCGACGGCCTGGCGATCGTGAACAGCAACGATCTCGATAGAGGATTCCGGCGCGTCGTCAGCGATCTGTCGTCGTATTACCTGCTCGGCTATTACTCGAGCGGAAAGCTCGACGGAAAATTTCATTCGATCACGGTGCGTGTGAGACGGCCTGGCGTGCGCGTCCGTGCGCGCCGCGGTTATCTCGCCGCCACGATTGCCACGGCGGGGACGTCGGCCCGCGGCGGCGGTTCAGGCCCGGCGAGGTCGGTCGAGACTCCTGCGGCCGCGGCGGCGGCCGCGGCCACGCATGCGGTTGAGGCCTCGATTGCCCCGCTCTCCGGATACGGACGTGATGTGCCGCTGCGCCTGCAAATGACTGCGGGCTGGAAGCCGGGCGACAGTTCGTCCGCGACGATGTGGCTGGTCGGCGAGCTCGGTGGTTCTTCGGTCGTGGGCGTCGAATGGAATGAGGGCTTCGAAGTCAGCGCCACGCTGACAGGATCGTCTGAAACCAGCGTCGCCACCGGCCGCGTGACGGTTGGACGAAATCTGCGCATCTTCAGGCTGGCGTTGTCGTCAACCCAGCCGATCGTCGCGGGCGATTACACCTTGAGTGTGACCGCCAGGGCCGCCGCCGCATCGATTCCAGCGCGGGAGACAATGCACGTGTCGATTCCCGCGGCGCCTGCCGCTGTCGGCGCACTCTATCTGCGCCGGGGGATCTCCACTGGCAACAAGGATACGCCGACCGCCGATCTCCGGTTCCGCCGCAGCGAGCAGATCCGCGTCGAGCTGCCGGCGATCTCGTCTGATCCTGTCACTGCGCGGCTGCTCGATCGGACCGGAAAACCGCTCGCCGTCCCGGTCGCCGCCGCGGCTCGCGACGATGGGGACGGCTCGCGCTGGTGGACGGCGGGTCTGGCGCTGGCGCCGCTGGCGCCAGGCGACTACGTCATCGAACTATCGAGCGGGAGTCAGCGGACATTGGCGTCGTTCCGGATCGTGCCGTAAGTCTCGGCATTCGAATTCGGAATTCGATTGGTCCGGCTGAAGCCGGACACTACGCGGACGCACAGGCTTATGTTCCGCCGAGCGTAAACGTCAGCGTCCACGGTTTCAACGGCTGCGCATCGGTGCCGAGGATCCCTTCCAGCAACTCCAACTTGACCGTGCGGAATCGTTCGAGCGGCTTTGCGAAGTGAACTTCCAGCACCCGATTCGCGGCGGCGTAGGTGAGCGTGAAGTCGATCGGCGGCGTCACCGGTTCAGTGGGCGCGGCCGATTGCGGCTGGAGATAGTGGACCTGGACGCGCCCCTTGACCGTCGATGGATTGATGTCGCGCGAAAACTGAACCCGCACCGTTGTCGTCAGCCCGACGTCGGTTTCATCCGCCGCCGGTGTGCTGAAAATGACTTCCGGTGGTGGCGCGGCAGGCACCCGTACCTGTTCCTCGGCCACGGGCGTGTCTGTCGGTGGCTTGGCCAGCGCCAGGCTGCCGGCTTCGGCGTCGAGCCATTGCAATCCTCGCCCCTGCTGGATGGTGCCGCGGATCGTGACCCAGCGGCTGGTATCGAGCCGGCTGTCGAGCGCGAACTCGAGATCTTTACCGTTGGTGTCCTTCAATTTCGGCCGCATGTTGATGACCCAGATCGCGGCATCGGCCGATCGAAGTACGAAGTCGTAGCGGCCTTTTCCCGGCGCGTCCGGCTGTTCGCCGAGGAGGTTGCGGCCGGAATACTGACCGGTGAGCGTGACCTTCTGGTCGAGGTATCGCGACGGGTGCAGGACGATCGACCGGATCGACGGCGCCGCCGGGATCGCCGCCGCCGTCACGGCGGTTGCGACAATTGCGGTCACTTCGCCGGGCCGCGGCCAGCCGGCGTTCGGATCGAACTTGAATGTGGTCTTCAGGTCATAGCCGTTCAGGCGCGGGTCCTCAGGCTTCATGCGTCCTACGTCCCAGAACTCACCCCGCACCTCGTCGAGGCCGTCCGGTGCGCCGTTCTTGCTCAACAGATGAATTGACCCCGCATCATCTGACACGGTCATTCGACCGCTGTCTTCGAGTTCAACCTTCCCGACAAAGACGACCGGCCGGCCGTTGTAAAAGCCCGGATAGGCGAGGATCTCGGCGATGTTGGTTGCCCGTCGCGTGATCGTCTGTGCATCCGACGAGACGGCAACCGCAAAGCTCAGGCAGGCAAGGAAACGCAGAGCTCGCAGAACACGCATTACATGACTTTCTTTTGACCGGCCCGCGCTAACACCACCGCAAGCGCGACGAAGAGCAGGGCGCTGGCGATGTAACCGCTGGTCCCCTCGTGCAGGAACGTGAGCATGTTTCCGATCGACTGCGGCCCCTCGATATGGCCGGTGCCAACCAGCACCGCGTACAGTATGCCGCACAGCGAACCGCCGGCGATCAGCCCTGAACTGAACAACGTGCCCGCTCCGACTTCGGATTCCTGCGGCTCGCCGGTTTTCCGTTCCACGAACGCGCGGACAAGTCCGCCGGCGAAAATCGGGGCTGTGGTCGCGATCGGCAGGTAGGAGCCGACCGCGAAGGATAGCGACCGGACGCCGCACAGCTCGAGCGTGACCGAGACGAAGACGCCGACCAGCACCAGCCCCCACGGCAGGTTCTGGTCGAGCAACCCCTTGATGATCGTCGCCATCAGCGTGGCCTGCGGCGCCGGCACGGCGGCGCTGCCGATACCGAACACGTGGTGCAGATAGAGCGTCGTCGCGCCGATCACACCTGCCGAAGTAACGACGCCGATGACGAGGCCAATCTGCTGGTAGTACGGCGTCGCGCCGACCAGGTATCCCGTCTTCAGATCTTGAGACGTCCCGCCCGCCTCCGCGGCTGCGATGCAGACGACGGCGCCGACGCAGAGGGCGATTGGGCCGTAGGCATTACCGGTCCAGCCAAGCGCCACGAACACCAGGCAGGTGAGGATCAGCGTCGCGATGGTCATGCCTGAAATCGGGTTGGACGAGGTTCCGATGAGGCCGGTAATACGCGACGACACGGTGACGAAGAGGAACCCGAAGATGACGATCAGGATCGCGGCGAGGAAATTTCCCTGCATCGGCATTTTCGGTGCGACTGCAAGGAACACAGCCAGCAGCAGCGAACCGCCGATGACGAACGCGGTCGGCAGGTCGCGCTCGGTGCGGCGCGTGGCTGCGGTCGATGCGCCGGCACCGAAATCCTTGATACCCTCGCGCGCCGACGCCACGATCGTCGGCAGCGTCCGGCCGAGCGTGATCAGTCCCGCTGCCAGCACTGCGCCGGCGCCGATATAACGGATGTACGCACTCCAGAGCTGCCCCGGACTCATCTCGAGAATCTTGAACGGCAAGCCGGTCGCGGGGTTGTTGGCGAAGTTCGGATGAATCGGTGGAAACGGTACGTTGATATACGCACCGAGAATCGAAAGCAGGGGGAGCAGCACGAGCCACGACAGGACGCCGCCGGCGAACATCGTGCCGGCGATGCGTGGTCCGATGACGTAGCCGACGCCCATGTATTCCGGCGAAATGTCGACGTTCAGGGTCGCGTTCGGAAACTGGCTGCTGCGTGGCGTGGAGTAGTCGAGTTCCTGCAGGAAAATGTTGAACACCCACGACAGCGCCTTCCACAACGCACCGACGCCGACCCCGGCAAAGACCATCGACGCCAGCTGGCCGCCGCGTTCTCCGGCGATCAGCACGTCCGCGCACGCCGCCCCTTCGGGGTAGGGCAGCACGCCGTGTTCCTTGACGATCAATGCGCGACGCAGCGGCACCATCATCAGTACGCCAAGGATGCCGCCGGCGAATGCCAGCATCGCAATCTGGTAGTAGTTGAAGTAGGCGGGTCCGTCCGGTGTGAGAAAGATCAGCGCGGGGATCGTAAAGACGACGCCACCGGCCACCGACTCGCCGGCCGATCCGATGGTCTGAACGATGTTGTTTTCCAGGATGGTCGAACCGCCGAGTCTCTTGAGCACCGAGATCGCCAGCACCGCGATCGGAATCGAGGCGCTGACCGTCAATCCGGCGCGCAGCCCGAGATACACGGTCGAAGCGCCGAACAACAATCCGAAAAGCACGCCGATGATCACCGCCTTGAGGGTGAATTCGGCGGGTGTTTGCGACGCTGGCACGTACGGCTGAAAGCCGATTTGCTTGGCGGGGATGGCCATAGCGCGCGATATTAGCTTACAATCGCCAACCGGCTTGTGAAAACCTCGAACAAAGCGGCGGGCAAGGCCCCCAGCGGGAAACAGAGCACCGATCAGGTCTCGGAGCTCACGACCAATCGTCTGTCGGTCTATCTGCGCTGCCTCAACACGCTCGAGGCCGTCGGCGCGCGCACCATCTCATCGCAGGCGCTGGCCGAGCAGTTTCACCTCAATGCCGCGCAAATCCGCAAGGACCTCGCCTACTTCGGCGAGTTCGGCGTCCGCGGCGTCGGCTACTACGTCCGCGATCTGAAGCGGCACATCCGGCAAATCCTGGGGCTCGATCGCAAGCTCCGCGTGGCCATCATCGGCGCCGGCAACCTCGGGCTGGCGCTGGCGGACTATCCGGGTTTCCGGCAGGAAGGCTTCGAGATCGCGGCGCTGTTCGATGCGCTGCAGGACAAGGTGGGTCAGCTCTCGCGCAGCGGCGTACTTATCCACGACATCCAGAATCTGAAGCGCGTCGCCAAAAAGGAATCGATTCGCATCGCGGTGCTCGCGGTGCCCGCTGCGTCCGCGCAGCCAGTCCTCGATCTGGTCGTTGCAGCCGGAATCAAGGCGGTCCTGAACTTCTCACCGGGAACGATTGAAGTGCCGGCGGGAGTCAAATTGAAAAGCGTGGACCTGACCGTCTCGCTCGAGAGCCTGTCGTTTTTCCTGGCGCAGGGAGATGGCGAAGAAACATAGGGCGCAGCTCTCGCACGTGGATCCGCGCGGGCGCGTGAGGATGGTGGACGTCGGCGACAAGCCGGTGACCGCACGCGAGGCGGTGGCTCGTGGCGCGATCTCGATGTCGCGGGAGGCCTTGCGGTTGATCCGCCGTGGCGCAGTCAAGAAAGGCGACCCGCTTCAGACGGCGAAGCTCGCCGGCATTCTCGCGGCGAAACAGACGTCGGCCCTGATTCCCCTCTGCCACCCGCTGCCGATTTCGAGCGTGAACGTCGAGGTGACGCCGACGGCGCGCGGTTACGAGATAGAGGCGCGCGTCCGTACCACCGGTCAGACCGGCGTCGAAATGGAAGCACTCACGGCTGTCGCCGTCGCCGCGCTCACCATCTACGACATGGTGAAAGCGGTCGACAAGACCATGGTGATCGGCGCCATCCGGGTCATGCGCAAGAGCGGCGGCCGCTCCGGCACCTACGTCAGGCGATGAAGATCCTGGTCGCCGTGATCAGCCCGGCGGCGGCGTGGGTTCTGCCGCGTCATTTCGTCGATCAGCTCCGCTCCGATTTTCCCCAGCACACCTTCCTCGACGCCTGGGATCGTGACACCGCCTCGCGGTTGCTGGCCGACGTCGACGTTGCCTTCACACCACTGGTCGAACGCGAGGCGTTCGCCTCCGCCACGCGTCTGCGGTGGGTGCAGAGTCCGGCGGTCGGCGTCGGCAAGCTGATGTTTCCGGAGATCCTGGCGAGTCCGGTCGTGCTGACGACGGCCCGCGGGATTCGCGCGCGATCGATTGCCGAACATGTGATGGCCGTGACGCTCGCGCTCTCGCGACGGTTGCCAGTCGCGGTCCGGGCGCAGGCCGCGCACCGGTGGGCCCAGCGGGACCTCGAGGGCGGCCACGTTGACGTCCGGCTCCTCCGTGGCCAGCGCATGGGTATCGTCGGACTGGGCGCGATCGGCCTCGAACTCGCCGGTATCGCGGCGCCGTTCGGGCTGCGGGTGACCGCGATCCGCCGGCGTGCGGGTGAGCCGGTACCTGACGGCGTCGAAGCCGTGTGGACACCCGATCGCCTGCACGATCTGCTCGCGATCAGTGATGTGGTGATCCTCGCCGCGCCCCACACGCCTGAAACCCGGCGTCTGATTGGCGAGCGTGAGCTCAACCGCATCAAACGTGGCGCGTTCCTGATCAACGTCGCTCGCGGTAAGCTGGTGGACGACAACGCGGTGATCGCGGCGCTGGCGGACGGCCGCCTTGGCGGCGCGGCGCTCGACGTTTTCACGAACGAGCCGCTCGACGAATCGAGTCCGTACTGGGAACTGCCCAACGTGATCGTCACGCCGCACACGTCCGGCGCGCTCAACGATTACTGGACTCCGCTGGTTGCGCTGTTTTCGGAGAATCTCCGGCGCTTCGAGCGAGGTGAGCCGCTGATGAACGTAGTCGATAAGGTCGCGGGGTATTGAGATGGGGCAGGGAGGCGAAACGAGGCGCGTGCGTCAGTCAGGTCGTCCGATTCTGGCTGCCGCGGCGGGAATCATCATGTTGGCAACCTACCGACCGGTCGGATTCGCGGCGTGGCAGCCGGCGTCGCAGAACGCCAACCTGCCAATGTCCGGCTACGAAGTGCAGCACGTCTATCCGCACGATCCGAATGCGTTCACGCAGGGGCTGCAGTTCCTCAACGGCGTGCTCTACGAGGGCACCGGCCTGAACGGGCGTTCGTCGATTCGCCGGGTGTCGCTCGAAACCGGAAAGGTCCTGAAGCAGCGCGATGTTTCGGCGGAACATTTCGGGGAGGGCATCACCGTTTTCAAGAACGAGCTGTTCGAGCTGACATGGCAGACCGGCGTCGCGTTCGTCTATGACAAGACCACGCTGGCGCCGCGCCGTTCGTTTCACTACCAGGGCGAGGGATGGGGACTGACCACCGACGGCACCAACCTGATCATGAGCGACGGCACCAACGAACTGCGGATTCTCGATCCGGCCACCTTCGCTGAGCGGCGACGACTGAAGGTGACGGCGGTGGGCGCGCCGCTCAAGAATCTCAACGAGCTGGAGTATGTGAAGGGCGAGATTCTCGCCAACGTCTGGCAGACCGACTACATTGCCCGGATTTCTCCGGCCACCGGCAACGTGATCGGTTACATCGATCTGCGCGGGCTGCTGACCACGGCTGAACGCGCCAAGACCGACGTCCTGAACGGCATCGCCTACGACGAGGCGCACGACCGGTTGTTCATTACCGGTAAACTGTGGCCGAAGCTGTTCGAAGTAAAGCTCACCACGAAGAAGTAAGCCGGCTGTCTCACGATGTTCGAGGCGGTGGTTCGATGTGGATCACCGCGTCAGCGATTTCCGGATGGCGCGCCATCAAGGTGTCCTTGACGACGTGGGAGATGGCGTGCGCTTCCTTCAGCGCCATGTCGGCTGGGAGCCACACGTGCAGATCCAGGAACACGTGATCGGCTGATCCCCTGGTGCGGATCTTCTCGCAGCCGAGCACGCCCGGTACGCTCATCACCACCCGCTCGAGCTCGGCGTCGGCAATCACGATGCGATCGCTCAGAATACCGGTCGTGGTCCGCGCGATCTGAAAACCGGCGTAGCCGATGAAGCCGGCCACTACCAGCGCCGCCAGCGGATCCAGTACGGGTAAGCCGGCACGTGCTCCGGCGAGCGCGACGATCACGGTGACCGACGACCAGACGTCGCCGCGGGTCTGCGTCGCGTCCGCCATCAGCACTTCGCTGTCGAGGCGGGTCGCTGCGCGCGATTCGTAGCGAGCCACCACGAGGTTGATCGCGACGGTCACGAGCATGACGCCAAAACTGGCGGCGGTGATCTGGTGCGGTCCCGATTTGCCGGTGAGGTAGTTGAAGGCGTTTCGTAACACCTCGACCATCACCAGCAGCAGGAACAGCACAATCGCCGCCGCCGCCACGGTCTCGTACTTGCGGTGGCCATAGGGGTGATCTTCGTCGGGCGGCCGCCGTGCGGCATTGACGCCAACCAGTCCGACGACGTTTGACGCCGCGTCGGTCAGCGAGTGAAAACCATCCGACAGGATACTGACGGCACCAGACGTATAACCGAAGCCGATTTTGGCGACGGCGACGATGAGGTTGAGCAGGAGGACCCGGACCAGCACTCGCGCGACTGAGGTGTAGCGCTGACCGGGATCGGCCGCCGCGTCGCGCGCGACGCTCACGTCCGCGCGAGACTGCGGCGCGGGCGCGGCTTGGCTGGCGCGGGCTTGGCAGTCGGCCGGAAGCGCAGGTGCGATCCGCCGACCCGGCGCTCGCACTTGGGACAGTAATACGTCACGTCCAGCGGAGTATCGCAGTCGACGTGCACGAGTGTCGAGGGGGTGCGGAGATGCCGCGATCCCCAGATGGCGAGCGCACCGACCACCGGCCGCAACTCGAACCCGATTTCGGTGAGCGCGTACTCGGCGCGCGGCGGGTGCTCGGAATAGAACGACCGGCTGATGACGCCGTGCGCTTCGAGCAGCTTCAGCCGCTCTGACAGTACGGCTGGCGCAACGCCAGCCAGCGACTCCTGGAGATCCTGAAACTTCTTCGCGCCACCGATCAGATCGCGGACGATCAGCAGGGTCCAGCGCTCGCCGAGGAACTCCAGCGATCTGGCGACGGGGCACTTCTGGCCGTATTCCTTCGGCACCCGGTGATTATACCAACTTGACAACAAAAACGTAGTGACTACTATTTACGTAGTCAATGGCCCATATCTCCGAGGGTTTCATCAGGCGGCCGATCGCGACCAGCCTGATCATGGCCGCGATCGCATTGTTCGGAGTCGTCGCCTACCGATCGCTGCCGGTCAGCGATCTGCCGAGTGTCGATTTCCCAACCCTGAGCGTGAGCGCCGGGCTGCCGGGCGGCGATCCGGAAACGCTCGCCGCGACCATCGCCAGCCCGCTCGAACGACAATTCACCGCCATCTCCGGACTCGACTCGATGACCTCGTCGAGCTCGACCGGTCTCAGCAGCGTCACCATGCAGTTCGCGCTCGATCGAGACATCGACGGGGCCGCGGTCGACGTGCAGACGGCGATTGCCGAGGCGCTGTCGTTGCTGCCGCCGGGCATGCCGGCGCCGCCGTCGTTCAGAAAGGTCAACCCGGCCGATCAGGCCATCTTCATCATCGGCCTCAGCTCGGAAACGCGGCCGCTTTCAGAACTGGACGGCTACGCCGAGACGTTGATCGCTCCCCAGATTGCGGCCATCGACGGTGTCGCGCAGGTGAACGTCTTGGGCGGCCAGAAGTACGCCGTCCGCGTCCAGGTCGATCCCGATCGGCTCAAGGCGCACCAGATCGGCATCAACGAAATCGACTCGCAGCTGCAGAACTGGAACGTGAACCTTCCGACCGGTCAGCTGTTCGGGCCAAAGGCGAGCTATCAAATCAAGGCCAGCGGTCAGTTGATGAGCGCCGACGCCTTTCGCTCGATGGTGGTTACCTACCGCAAGGGCGCACCCATTCGCCTGCACCAGGTCGCCACCGTCCTCGACAGCGTCGAGGACGTCCGGAGCGCGTCATGGTTCTACGACCCCGACAAGGTCGTCCGGGTGATGCTGATGACGGTGATGAAACAGCCCGGCAGCAACACTCTGGCAGTGATTGACGGCATCAAGGGGCTCTGGGAGCACATCGAATCGCAGCTGCCGCCGTCAGTCCACCTGATTCAGGGTACCGACCGCGCTGTGGCAATCAAAGCGGCGTTCAAGGACATCAAGATCACGATGGCCGCAACCCTGGTCCTGGTGATTGCGGTGATTTATCTCTTCCTGCAGAACGCATCGGCGACGATTATCCCGTCGCTGGCGTTGCCGTTTTCGATCCTCGGCACTTTCGTGGTGATGTGGCTGCTGCACTTCAGCCTCAACAATCTGTCGTTGATGGCGGTCATCCTGTCGATTGGTTTCGTCGTAGACGATGCCATCGTGATGCTCGAGAACATCGTGCGGCACATCGAGCGCGGCCAGACACCGATGCAGGCATCGCTCGACGGCTCGCGCGAAATCAGCTTCACCATCCTCAGCATGACCGTGTCGCTTGCGGCGGTCTTCATCCCGGTGCTGTTCATGGGCGGCATCATCGGCCGGTTGTTCCGCGAGTTCGCGGTCACGATCACGGCGGCAATTCTCGTCTCGGGAATCGTGTCGGTCACTCTGACCCCGATGCTGTGCAGCCGCTTTCTGCGCGGCATGGATCGTCATCCTGACGGCAAGCGTCCGCTGTTCGAACGCGGCTTCAGCACGCTGCGGCGCGGCTACGAGCGCAGCCTGCGTTCGGCCCTGCGCCATCGTCCGGTGGTACTGGCCGTGTTTGTGCTGGTGCTGGTCGCGACGGTCATGATGTTCAAGCGGATCCCAACCGGCTTCATTCCGGATCAGGACGACGATTCGGTCAACATTGGCCTGCGCGCGGCCCAGGGGACGGCGTTCGAGGAAATGGCGGCCGGCGCGCAGAAGGTCGCGGAAATCGTTCGTCAGAATCCGAACTCGCAGCGAGCGGTCGTGTTTGTCGGCAACGGGCCCGGCGGTCCCGGCGCGATGAATACGGCGCGTGTGGTGATGCGCATGAAGCCGCACGACGAGCGGCCGAACACGGCACAGGAGATCATCGCCCAACTGCGGCCCAGGCTGGTGAACTTCCCTGGCTTCCGGACGTTCATCACGTTGCCGCCGGCGTTTCAGATCGGTGGCCGATCCGGCGACAACAGCTATAGCGTGACTCTGCGTAGTCCCGACACCGACGAGCTCTACACCTGGGCGGGGCAGTTCCAGCAGGCGGTGTCGATGCTCGCGTCAGTCCAGGACGTCTCCACCGACCTCGAGATCAAGAGCCCGCGCGTCCGCCTGACGATCGACCGCGACAAGGCCGCCGCGCTCAGTGTGGATCCCGCACTCATCCAGAGCGCGCTCTACAGCGGGTTCGGTCCTCGCTGGTCGTCCACGATTTACGGCGACACCGCGCAGTACCGCGTGCTGCTCGAACTGGATCCGCGCTACCAGACCAACGTCGATGCGCTCGAGCGCGTCACGTTCAAGTCGCCGGCCGGCGTGATGGTACCGCTCGAATCGGTCGTGCGCACACACCAGGATCTCAGTCCGCAGACGATCAACCACTCGGGGCAGTTGCCGGCGGTTGCGATCTCGTTCGGCTTGCGGCCCGGCGTGTCGCTCGGCGAAGCGGTCGCGCAGATTCGCGTCCTCGCGGCCCGCGTCCTGCCTCCGACGATGTCGGTGGCGTTCGAAGGCACGGCGAAGGTGTTCGAGGAATCGACTCGCAGCCTCGGCCTGCTGCTGTTTGTCGCCATCGGCGTGGTCTACATCGTGCTCGGCATGCTTTACGAAAGCTACATCCACCCGATTACGATTCTTTCGGGCCTGCCGTCGGCCGGGCTCGGCGCGCTGCTCACACTCTCGTTATTCGGCAGCGAGCTGAACGTCTACTCGTTCGTCGGCCTGATGCTGCTCGTCGGCATCGTCAAGAAGAACGCGATCATGCAGATCGATTTCGCGCTGGAGCAGGAGCGCATGCACGACATGAGTCCCGGGGATGCGATCTTCGAAGGCTGCGCGATCCGCTTCCGTCCGATCATGATGACGACGATGGCGGCGCTGGTGGGGGCGGTGCCGATTGCGCTCGGTCTGGGCGCCGGTGGTGCGGCGCGGCGTCCGCTCGGGCTCGCTGTTGTGGGCGGCCTGGTCGTCTCTCAGCTGATTACGCTGTATCTGACGCCGATCGTCTACACCTACATGGCGGGCCTGTTTCCCGCGCGGCGAATAGTCGGCAGTACGAATCCTCGGGGCGTCCAGGCGACTTAGCGGCGGAGCTTGCTCCGCCCGTGGGTTCGGCCGCGCGTTGCCAACCAATGTCGGCCACTACGCTCAGAACAGCCGCGCCGTCGGCACCGGCCACCAGCGGATCTGCACCTTGCCGATGATGTATTTCTTGGGCACCATGCCCCAGTGGCGGCTGTCGGAGCTGTTGTTCCGGTGATCGCCCATGACGAAATCGTACCCTTCCGGAATTACCTGCGGACCCCAGTCGTCATGGCTGCGGTAGTCGGCCTCGACATAGTCGTCCTTGAGCGGGATGTCGTTCACGTAGACGCGGCCGTCCACGATCCGGACGGTGTCGCCTTCCTCGGCGATGACGCGCTTGACGAACGACTTGTCGGGATTGAGCGGATAGTAGAGCATCACGATGTCGCCGCGCCGCGGCTCGCCGATCCGGTAGATCAGCTTGTTGACGATGAGCCGATCCTGATCCTCGAGCGTCGGCGCCATGCTCTGGCCTTCAACGCGCGCCACCTGGAATCCAAATGTCACGATCAGCACTGCGTAGACCGCAGCGGACACCAGGGTCTTGACCCACGCAATGAGTTCTTCCTTCACCTGCGCCAGCCCGATGCCCGTACTGGCTGGGTGGGGACTACCAGCAACGATCGGTAAGTCAGAATGGATTGTCGGCGGCTCGGCCATCCTGATCAGATCCGGATCCGGACGATCGATCGGCGGCAGGTCAACATGGTTCGGGGCTGGTTGCGCGGGTTCGCCCGCGTCGAAGGTCATCGGCAGACCGGGTTCCTCGGCTTCGCTGCTCATAGTTTCAAATAGTCTCGAAGGCGCCGCGTCTGGGTGCGGCTGACCGGGATTTCGGTCGCTTTGTCGTCCTTCATCCGAAGGATGTAGTTCCGGCTGAACCACGGCACGATCTCTTTGATCTTGTTGATGTTGACCAGATGCGATCGGTGGACGCGCCAGAACACCGACGGGTCGAGCCGTTCGTGCAGTTCGTCGAGCGTCCGATAGTTCGAGGTGCCCTCGTGCTGGCTCGTTACTACCGTAATCCCTTCTTCCACCAGAGACGCGTAAATAATTTCTTCTGCCTGGACGAGCATGAAGCGCTCGCCGACTTTGATCGCGAGCCGCTCGCGCCGGCTTTGCCGTTCAGCGACCAGCAGCACAATCTTCTCCAGCTCGGCGTTGTTGAAGCCGTCCACCGGCCGGGCGCTGGCCATGCGCCGCCTTGCGCGATCGACCGCCGTTTCAAGTCGC
Organism: Vicinamibacterales bacterium; assembly: GCA_036497895.1. Taxonomy (GTDB): domain Bacteria; phylum Acidobacteriota; class Vicinamibacteria; order Vicinamibacterales; family CAVVIG01; genus CAVQFC01. The sequence goes on from DASXIR010000154.1 coordinate 29,301, forward strand.
GTCTGCTCGACCGGTTTCAGCAGGTAATCGACCGCATTCACCTCGAACGCCTCGATGGCGTGGCGATCGTAGGCAGTCACGAAGATGATCTGCGACTGGTTTCCGGTCGCGAGCAGACGGCGCGCGACCTCGAAGCCCGTCAAGCCCGGCATCTGGATGTCGAGGAACACGACCTCCGGTTGCAGCCGCTCGATCGTCGTCAGCGCCTCCACGCCGTTGCCGGCCTGACCGATGACGTCGACACCGCCGAGCTGGCCGAGCAGGTAGCTCAGCTCGTCGCGTGCCAGTTGTTCATCGTCCACCAGCACTGCCCGGAGATCCGCCGTCGCCGTCATGCGGTCACCCGTTCGGGAAGCGCGAGGTCGGGAATGTCCATGCTGGCACACGTGCCCTTGCCCGGCTCGGAAGTGAGCTTCAGCGAATACTGCGCGCCGTAAATCGTGCGGAGCCGTTCATTGACGTTGCTCAGGCCGATGCCGTCGCCGAGCGCGTGTTCAAGACGTTCCTCGGTCATGCCCAGCCCGTCGTCTCGCACTTCGATGATGGTGTGACCGTCTTCGCGGGCGCGGGTAACGATGGTGATGCGGCCGCCACCGACCTTGCGGGCGAGGCCGTGCTTGATTGAGTTCTCGACCAGTGGCTGCAGGATCATGCTCGGTACGACGACATCGAGCGTCATCGCGGCAATCTGCTTGTCAACCCGCAGCTGTGGTCCGAAGCGGATCACTTCGATGTCGAGGTACTCGTCGATCGATTCGAGCTCTTCCCGCAGCGTCACGAAATGGTCGGTGCTGCGCATCAGGCGGCGGAGCAGGCCGGAGAGCTTGGTAATCAGCATGCGCGCGGTTTCGGGCTGGGTGCGGATCAGCGACGAGATTGACGTCAGGGTGTTGAAGAGAAAGTGCGGGTTGATCTGATTGGCGAGCGCTTCGATTTTCGCCGCCAGCAGCAGCTTCTCCTGCTCTTCCAGCCGGTGCTCGATGCGGGCGTTGTTCCAGATCTTGATCGGCGTTGCGACCGCCAGTACCGTGGCCAGCAGCACGAGCAGCAGCATCGGCACCGATTCCGGACGGGCGGCGTGGAGCGAGAACAGACGATGGCTCCAGCGCAGTCCGAGGCCCTGACGCAGGAGTTCCAGCGCGACCGGTGCGAGCAGCAGCACGACCTGCCAGTCCACCGCCATCGTCCGCAGCATGTGCCAGGCGCGACGATGAAGCCCGGTGAAGACAAACGGCGAGAAATGCCAGATCGACTCCTTCGGACACAGCTCACGAAGTCCACCGCCGGCGAACCCGCAGCCGACTGCGAACGGCAATGCCGCCCACTCGCCGTTGCCGAGTGGCGGCACGCCGACCATCACGCCGACGATCGCGCCGGCGTACGGTCCGGCAATGAGGCCGGCCAGAAACGAGCCCTCGAGCGTCAGGTCGGCGGCGTTGTAATTGAGCAGCAGCCGCGCGACGACGCCGGCCATCAGCGGGATGCCCAGGCTGAACGCAAACACCAGGCGATCGGGCAGGGCGCGCCGTTCGAAGATGAGGATGTGGCGAAACCGGTGGTAGCGCGCCAGCATGGTGGCGAGCGCCGCCACCACGGCGAGCTTGACCAGCAGTGTCGTCAGAAGAATCTGCTCGCCGGATAGGAACTGCGGGCCCTGCATGGATTTACATTGATCTTATCGGCCGGGTAAACTGAGAGCAATGGCTGTCATCCGCCCCTTTCTCATCGGCTTCGCGACCACGCTGAGGTACATGTTCAAGAAGCCGATCACGGTCAACTATCCGGAACAGAAGTTCCCGATGTTCCCGAAATACCGTGGCAAGCAGGTGCTGATGCGCGACGAGAACGGACTCGAGAAGTGCGTCGCCTGCGGCTTGTGTTCCGTGGCCTGTCCGGCCGATGCCATTTACCTCGAGGCGGCTGAAAACGACGGATCGGTGCAGGCGGGTCCGCGCTACGCCTCGGTCTACCAGATCCACAAGACGCGCTGCATCTTCTGCGGTTTCTGCGAAGAGGCGTGCCCGGTCGGCGCGATCTTCATGGGCAAGGACTACGAGCTGGCGGTATACAGCAAGACGGATTTCGTCTGGGACAAGACCGAACTGCTCGTCCCTGCCGCCACGCCGCCCGCTTCGACCGCCTCACGATGAAATGATCATCGGTGCGTTAGGCGACATACACGGCGCGTTCGACACCGTCCAGTTGATCATGCGGCGGCACCCCGACGTGCCGCTGTGGATCTCGGTGGGCGACGTCGCCAGCAACGACGGGGACTATTTCGAGCCGATCGCGCCGCTGCACTTCATCAAGGGCAACAACGAAGACTTCGACGTGCTTGCCGACACGCTCGCCGGACGTCTGGCGGCGCCGCCGACGCTCCACTATCTGCCCAACGGCGCGCCGCATGTCGTCGGCCCGTGGCGGATCGCGGCGTTAGGCGGGACCTTCGCGCCGAGCTGGTACAACACCGCGCCGTCCGACCTGCCGCCGTCCAAAGGCCGCAAGCCTTCGGCGGCGTCGCTGAAGCTGGGAAAGAGCCGTGACGACAAGCGACGGCACTTCGTGCGCGACGAGGTTGCCGCGTGCAAGGCCGCAGTGAGGATCGACGTCCTTTTGACGCACGAGGCGCCACGCCCGTTTTATCCGGCCGGCAAGCGGATCGATGCCGGCAAGACGGTCCTGAACGACGTGTTGGCAGCGATGCGTCCACGTCTGCACTTGTTCGGGCACCATCACGAGTTTTCCGACTCGATCCGGCAGGGGGTCCGATCGATCGGCCTCGACGTGGTGACCAATTCGTATCTATTGATCGAGACAGACACGTTCAAGACCGAGCGCTGCGACACCCAGTAGGATGATGAAGCCTTTTCTCGAAGCGCTCGACGACCGCGTGCTGGTGTGTGACGGCGCGATGGGCACGATGCTGTACGCCAAGGGCGTGTTCATCAACAAGAGCTTCGACGCCCTCAACCTGACGCAGCCGGATCTGGTCGCCGAGGTGCATCAGGAGTACGTCCGCGCTGGTGCGGACGTCATCGAGACCAACACCTTCGGAGCGAACCGGATCAAGCTGGGCTCGTTCGGCCTGGCCGGCAGCCTGCACGCGATCAACGTTCAGGGCGCGAAGCTGGCGCGGCACGCCGCGCGCGAGCAGGCCTACGTCGCCGGCGCGATCGGCCCGCTTGGCATCCGCATCGAGCCCTGGGGCAAGACCGGTCTCGACGAAGCGCGCGACTATTTCCGCGAGCAGGCGCTGGCGCTTGCCGAGGGTGGCGTGGATCTCTTCATCCTCGAGACGTTCCGCGATCTCAACGAGATCTGCGCCGCCGTCGACGCGGTCCGGAGCGTTTCGACCCTGCCGATCGTCGCGCAGATGACGACCGAGGAGGATGGCAACACGCTGGACGGCACGCCGCCCGAGCGCTTCGCACCGGAGCTGGAGCGCCGGGGGGCATCGGTGATTGGCGTCAACTGCGCGGTGGGTCCGGCGCCGATGCTCGACACCATCGAGCGATTGGCAGCCGTCACCACGTTGAAACTGTCGGCGCAACCGAACGCCGGGCAGCCGCGCGACGTCGAGGGGCGCAACATCTATCTGTGTTCGCCCGATTACATGGCGTCCTACGCGCGACGCTTCATCCTGCACAACGTGCGGATGGTCGGTGGCTGCTGCGGCACGACGCCGGAGCACATCCGGCAAATCAAGGCGGCAGTGCGTGGTCTGGCGCCGGCAGTCGGGCGCGACGCCCACGCACGGGCAGTGAAGACGTTCGCGTCGCCTGGCGTGGCCTCTTCGCCACGCGCCGCTGGACCGGACGCGCCTGCGCTGGAGACGCCACCGGTTGCGCGAGAGCGCAAGTCGCGCTTCGCGCACGCGTTGGCGCGTGGGCGTTTTGTGGTTGCCGCCGAACTGCTGCCGCCGCGCGGCTACCAGACCGACGCGGTAGTCGAACACGCGCGGCGCTTGAAGATCGGCGGCGTTGACGCGATCACCATTCCAGACGGTCCGCGCGGCGGCGCGCGTATCAGCGCGCTGTCGCTCGCCGTGCTGATCGAACAGCAGGCCGGAATCGAGACGCTGCTGCACTACGCCTGCCGTGACCGCAACCTGCTGGGCATTCAATCCGACCTGCTCGGCGCCCATGCCCAGGGATTGCGCAACCTGATGCTCGTCACCGGCGATCCCGGGCGCGTCGGCGATTACCCCGACGCCACCGCGGTGTTCGATGTCGATTCGATCGGCCTGACCAATGTCGTCGCGCGGCTGAATCACGGGAGCGACGTCGGTGGACAGACGATCGGGGCCCCGACCGGCTTTCACATCGGCGTGTCGGTCAATCCCGCAGCCTCGAACCTCGACGAGGAACTGCGCCGGTTCGAATACAAGGTGCAGGCGGGCGCCGAGTTCGTTGTCACTCGCCCGATTTTTGACGTCGACGCTTACGAACCCGTTCATCGGCGCCTGGTCGCAGCTGGATTGCCGATTGTGGCGGGTGTGTATCCGTTCGACAGCTTGCGTAACGCCGAGTTCATGGCGAACGAGGTCCCCGGCGTGCGCGTGCCTGACGCCCTGCTCGAGCGGATGCGCCGGGCCGACGCCGGCGGCGGAGCGATCGCAGAAGGGATCGCCATCGCGCGTGAAATCGCCGGGGCCCTGAAGGGATTGGTCCAGGGCGTGCAAGTGTCTACTCAGTCAGGGGATATCGATACGGCTCTGGCAGCCGTCGATGGACTTCGCTGACCCCCAGAGGTATAGTCGCAGTGCACTCTGGCCCGGCCCTCCAGCTTGAACGCGTTCAAGGGGTTAGCGGTTCGGCACAGCGTTGCTGAGGCAACTGATGGCCCTATTCGAGCCACATGGATCGCGTGAAACCGAAGAGGTGATCGGGTCCGACGCGGCGACACGCGCGCTGTCGGTGACCGTCGTCGAGAACGATTTTGTCGCCCGCGTTTACGAGAATCTGGCGTGGGTGTACGACTTGACGTTTGGTCCGGCGCTCCATCCCGGTCGCGTCGACGCCATCCGTCGCATGGCGATCAAGCCTGGCGATCGCGTGCTGGAGGTCGGGGTCGGCACCGGCATCAACGCCGCGCTCTATCCGCCCGAATGCGCCGTCACCGGCATCGACTTTTCCAGCTCGATGCTCGAGAAAGCCCACGATCGCATCGCCCGGAAGGGTGTCCGTAACGTGCGCCTCCTGCAGATGGACGCACAGAACATGAAGTTCGCGGACGACAGCTTCGACATCGTCTACGCGCCGTATGTGATCAGCGTCGTCCCCGATCCGGTCGCCGTGACGCGCGAGATGTACCGCGTCTGCCGGCCAGGCGGAAAAATCATCATCCTGAATCACTTCCGCAGTAAGAGCCGGCTCGGCTCGTGGCTCGAGACGATCATCGCGCCGTTCACGCTCTATCTCGGATTCAAGTCGGATCTCGACCTCCCGGCGTTCCTCGTCCAGGCGGACCTGAAGCCGGTCTCGATCGAGAAAGTGAACGTCCCGCGGATCTGGTCGCTCGTGACGACCATCAAGGAATAGGCGCCAGCCTGCTAACGACCGGCGTCGAGCCGGGTCAGCACGGTCGCAAGGGCTTCCGCCAGAATGCGGATGTCGTCGCGGACGCTTTCGTTCAGGACGTGAGCGTGTCGCCGGGCTTCCTCATGCAGGCCGAGCACGTATTCCTTCGATTCCCCGTGCAGGCCCTGCGCATGGTGTTTCGCATCGGCCACGCCGCCGCGTATCTCAACCCGCAGTGAGGCTTCGGGCGCGTCGATCCGCGCGTTCACCTGCTCGATCAACACCGCCGTTTCGATAGTCATCGCCGGAAACAGATTTCATCCTACCATCGTCATCCGGCCGTTCGGTTTGCCGGCGATGTCTCGGTGCAAATTAGATGCGTCGCGCCCCTTTGGATCTGTGTGCCGATCAAGCCGCGCCGAACGGTTCTTCGATTGACGGGCTCTGCGGTGTGAACAACTCGGCGCCGTTTTCGGTCACGTGCATGTCGTCCTCCAGACGCACGCCAAACTCGCCCTTGATGTAGATGCCGGGCTCGTCGCTGAACACCATGCCGGGCTGCATCGTCAGTGCTTTTTCCCAGCCGAACATGTTGTTCTTGACGAGATACGGCCACTCGTGACCGTCCATGCCCATGCCGTGGCCGAGGCGATGGGAGAAATACTTGAAGCCCGGGCCGTAGCCGGCATCGACCACGACTTTGCGCCCCGCGGCGTCGATCGATTCGAGCGCCACTCCCGGACGCGCGGCTTTCAGGGCCGCGCTCTGCGCCTGATGCACGATCTCGAACACCTTCTTCATCTTGTCCGTTGCCTTGCCGATCACGAAGGTGCGCGTGATGTCCGACTGGTACCCTTCGGCGGTGCAGCCATCATCGATCATGATGATCGTACCCTCGCGAATGGTCTGCGGCGTGATCGAGCCGTGGGGGAGCGCCGTGTACTCGCCGACCTGAATACTGGCAAAGCCCTGGAAGCCGAGGCGGGCGTAGCCGGCGTTGATCAGGCTGCTGACGTCGTTCTGCGTCATCCCGGGTTTGAGCGCCTTGAATACCGCCTCGTAGCACTTCAGCGTGACCTGCGATGCGAGGCGCATCAGCTCGAGCTCGTGCGGGCTCTTGATCATCCGGCAGCCGGCCACAATCGGCGATGCACTCACAATCTTCAGGGCCGGCGCGGCGCCGCTGATGCTGTCGGCGAACACGAACTTCGACGTTTCCTCGATCCCGATGCGGCCGGTGGCGATGCCGCGGTCTTTCAGCCCGGTGGCGACCCGTTCGAATGGGCTCTCGTCCTCCTGCCAGATCGCGACGTCGGTGTGTTCCATCGGTCCGCCGACGAGTTGCTCGCGCGTGCGATCCTCTTCGAATGCCGGCGTGACGATGTAGGGGTTGCCCACCTTCGGGATGACGACCGCCGTCAGCCGTTCGCTGTTGCCCCAGCGGATGCCGGTGAAGTAATTGAGCGAAGTCCCGCCGGTCAGGATGATGGCGTCGATCTTCTGTTCGGTCATCAGCCGGCGCGCTTTGTCCAGCCGGGCGCGTCGCTCTTCGACCGTGATCGGCTTCGCCTGTGCCCGCATCGACGTCAGCGCCATGATGCTGGGTGGGATCGGGCCGGTTGCCTCGGCGCCGCCACGTCGCTGCGCGGACAACGGCGTGACGGACAGGGCGGCGGTTGCGCCGGTGAGCGAGATGAACGAACGGCGTGACAACATGGAGTTCTCCTCAGAAGCGGAATCGAATGCCGGCGGCGGCGTCCGCGCCAACGGCGTCAATGCTTAGATTATCGCTGTTGGGCACGGGCAGCGGGACGCCAGCGTCCGACGGTGCTCAGGGCAAACTGCGGTGCCCAGCCGCGACTCGATCGTTTCGCGCCGTGGACTACCACCAGCGGCGCGTCCACACAACCGACACGGCGGCCTGATTGTCCCAGCTGGTCGCGCCGTACGATCGCCGTTGGTCGTAGGCGCCGCGGAGCGTGATGTCGGGCGTCACGCGAAAGCCGACGGTGGCTTCGAACACCGCAAAGGTCGTCCCGGTGCCGATCGTGATGCCGTTGAGGAGCGGCGGCGCAGACGCGCCTTCTCCGCGTGCGGCGACGAACCAGCGCGGCGCCAGCGTCTGCACCCCCTGCACAAACCACTCCCGGGCGACCGCGGTCTCGCCCGGCACCTCGAAGGCGCTGCGAATGATCTCGGCGCGTATTTTCGTGTAGCGAAACGCCCATTCGCCCTCTCCGCCGATCATGGTCACAGCCCGGCCCTGCGCATTCGGCAGTGTGATCTCTTCCGATGTGGCGTAGTCGCCGTGGGCGAATGACGCACCCAGACGCAGGCCGGTGATCGGCGTGACGCCGCCGCCTGCAACGAACACCGGCGTCTGACGCGGGTTGGTGGCCGCGCCCAGAATATAGGGCCGCGTCGGCGCGGAATTGACCACTGCGGCCCGCGCGTCCCACCGGTTCGTCGACACAGTCAGCTGGGCGCCGAGCGGATACGCGGTCGAAATCGGTGACACCCGAGGCGTGCCCACTGTAAACGCAGGCATCGGGACCAGGTAGCTGAGGTGCGGGAGGATATTCGGATTCAGATTCTGACGCGAGTCGAGCATGCCGAGTCCGATCGGCGACAGGATGTAGCCCGCGTCAAGCCGAACGGCAATCGGGCCGGGACGTTCGTAGCGCACTCCTGCCTGATAGATCTCCGTGTCCCACGGCGGAGTCGTCGCGGTGGTAGACGCCGGCCGTGGCAGCCGAAACCACGGGCGCACGTAGAGTTGCCAGTTGTCGCCGATCCGGACCGCCGCCGACACGTCGATGACAACCTGCGGTTGGCTGGACACGTTCTGTCCGCCGAACGAGTCCACGCCGATCACGCTGTCCAGTGAGAAGCGTTCGACCGATTCCGATGCTCCCTGAGCGAAGACCGGCGCCGCCATCATCGCGAGCAGCATCGCGCACGCGCACGCGATCGGGCCGAACCTGCGAGTGGTCGCGCAACGACGGAAGGAGGCGATTTCAGACACTCTGAAGCGTTACCTGGCCATCGTCCGAGGTTACGCCCGGCAGAGCGTTAGCGAGGGCGGCGACGATCTCCGCGTGAAACTCGGTGCCGGCGCAGCGCCAGATTTCGCGCAGCGCGTCACCAGACGGCCGCGCCGCGCGATAGGCGCGGGCGCTCGTGATCGCATCGTAGGCGTCGGCGACGTGCACGATCCGTGCGGCGAGCGGAATGTCGTCGCCACGCAGACCGAAGGGATAGCCGCGGCCGTCAGGGCGCTCGTGATGCAGTTCGACGATGGGGATGTGCCGCGCCAAGAACGGAACCGGACGCAGGATCCGCGCGCCCAGCACCGGGTGCAGCTTGATCGCGGCGAATTCAGCGTCGGTGAGCCCACTCGGTTTCATCAACACTTGATCGGGGACGCCGATCTTGCCGATGTCGTGAAGCAGGGCGCCCAGACGCAGCACTTCCAGATCGTCCTCGGGTAAACCGAGCCCGCGTCCGATCGCGACCGAAATCACGCTCACCCGCTCCGAGTGGCCGGCGGTGTACGGATCACGCGCGTCGAGCGCGGTCGCCAGCGCGCGAATGGCGCCGGTATAGGCCGCCTCCGTCTGAGCCTCCGCCTTGGCCACCGAGGCCATCAGTGCGTTGAAGGTTTCGGTGAGCGCATCGACCTCACGGCTCGAACCGGTCAGCGGCAGGGTGGCTGCGACCGCATGCGCCGCCGCCATCTCGCTCAACGACGAGGAGAGGTGGCCGATCGGTTTTGCGAGCAGCCGCGACAACGACAGGCTGCCGAGCAGCGCGAGGCTGAGAGCACCGATGGCGATCAGCGTGAGGTTCCACATCGCCTGACGCATCGCTTCGCGCGATGAGCCGTCGATCGAACCGAGCGCATAGAACACGGTGTCGCCGATGCCGACCAGACGCCTGAACGCGTAGGACTGCCCGTCCAGCGTGACGACGCCGTCGATTGGCCTGGCGAGCCCGACCGCCGCTTCGAATTGGCGCGCGCCGTCTGGCGTCAGCGTGCTCCCGAGCAGCAGTCCATCGCTGACAATGGCGGTTGGCGTGCCCGACACCCGCGCCAGATCCGAGGCGTAGGCGGAGTCGAGGCTGGTGGCCAGATACAACGTGCCGATCGTCGTGTCGTCGCTCAGCCGCAGTGGCACGGCGGCGACGCGAAAAGTGGTGCCGCCCATCTGCGCGATGCCGTCGAGGTTGCCGTCCTTTGCGGTCGTCAGGGCGACCGGCCGCCCGCGTGGCCAGCGATCGCTCAGCCGCCCCGCGGCGGCCAGCGTGTTCTGGCGCATGTCGACCAGCACCAGCGCGTCGGCCTCGAAGCGCGCCGCGACTTTGGCAAGCTCTCCGTCGATCGTCCGCAGCAGTTGTGACCGCAGGGTCTCAGCCCCGGTTCGCGACTCGGCCTGATAGGTGTCGAGTGCCGCTTTCAGGGTGGGATTCTCGGCGAACGTCGCCGCTTGCGACACCAGCTCGTGCTGGCGCCGCGTCTCGAGCGCCGCGAACAGGCGCTGGCTCGACGCCAGGTTGGCGGCTACCGACTGCCGGACCTGGTCCCGTACGCTGAAGGTGACGACGGCGAAAACGAACAGAAGAATCAGGACGACCGTACCGAACGTGACCGCGAGCGTCTTGGCGACCAGCCGGGGCGGCGTACGCGGTCTGCTCATTGGCGGTCCTCGACGGGCAGCGACAGGTCGACGGTGACGGCCTTCCCGCGCTCAACCCGAACGGTCGCGGTTCGCTCGCCGACGCGCTCGTGCCAGCCGACCAGCGTGTACTGCCCCGGAGGCACATTGGCAATCTCGAAGCTGCCGTCCTTCTCGGGGATGGTGAAGTACGGGTTATCGAGTACCAGGATCGTCGCGCTCATGTGCGAATGAATGTCGCAGAACACTTTGACGATACCGGCTTTGGTGAACCGCCAGGGCTTGCTCTGTCCCTTGGGATAACGTCCGAGATTGAAGTTGGCGGCTCCCGACAGCGAGAACACGTTGTGAAAGATCGGGTCGTCGTTGGGAAATTCGACGGTCGAGCCGCGGGTAATGGCCACGACATGGGGGATAAAGGTTTCGTGTTCCTGACGTAGCTCCGCTTTCCTGAGTGGCAGGGTACCGCGGAACACCACGTCCTTCAGGTAAACGACCACGTTCTTGATTTCGGGAATGGTCGGCGGTTCGTGTTGTCCGACGGTTCGGCCCGGATA